>CBDUWK010000063.1:0-9101 GCA_965370905.1 uncultured bacterium
ATCCGTAAGCTCCAATCTCCTCTCCTGTGGAACTGGCTTCAAGGCAAGGGGAATTCGACTGCAAGTGCAAATCGCCGTTTTCCAAATCAAGGAACAGAGGATCAAGCGCGATGTTGGTATTATCCGGTGAAAAACCTCCGAGTGCAGTCCCTTGTCCACTAGGTTGATAAACGTCGTTGTAGGTTACGGTAGGCCAGGATGAATATTCATCCTCGACGTCAATTCCGTTACCGTACAAGTCATCGCCCTTCACAAGGAAGCAAAATTCGCCTGCTATACTCGGATTTTCAGCAATACCAGCGGTAAGCTCCCAGGGGGGATTAATTCCATCATCAAAACCGTCCTGCCATATGGGATCTGCACCTACCGTCATTTCAAAATTATCGAAATGCGCGGTGTTCACGTATGGTTCACCAGCTACCCAGCAATACAATTCAGGGAAATCATTGATTTCATCTTGCCCCGTGATGGTAGTCTCATTTACACCACCTTCATCCCAGATTACCGTCCAAACACCTCCAGCTTCGCGTTGCATTCTTACGTGCTGCCAGCGTGCATCGAAAGATGCTATGGCTTCAGACGCAAGCTCGGTTCCGCCCCAACATAGAGAGATTTCAGTGCTACGGTTAACTTTCAAGGATACACCATCGGCTGGGGGATCTTCGGCTAATCCGACTATTGAAATCTGCTGGTCGGTAGAAGGTAGGCGACGATAGATATCGAATTCGAGTGTGAATTCACTGTAAGTTGTATCTGGCAACTTGATCTCCGCCTGACCCTCAATTGAACCAGAATTCCAGGTAATTTCAGTGCCGTTAAAGGCGATTATGTTGTTGCGAATGGTCGGATTGGATTGATTGTTTATTTGAATCCCCGAATAGTCATGGCCTACAATAGTGTTGTATTCGATCGCAGGGGATGCATTTTCTTCGCATTTTATACCGATGAAAGAAGTAGAATACAAAAGGTTCGACTCGATGGTCGGCGAGGAATTGGCTTCACATAAAATGGTATATCCTGATCCTCCCGTTACGACATTCTGCTGGATATAGGGATGGGAGTTGTTGAAGCAGAGGATACCCATAGGCCCAAAACCTTCAATATAATTGCCTGAGATTTGGGGTGCTGCGCCATCTTGACAACTGATAGCCACGAATTGACTTCCTATGATGGTATTCCCACTTATCTCAGGTGAAACCCCATATATCGTCAACGTTCCCCCGAAGGGATGTTCGAACTTCGTTGTCGTGGTAGAATTCACGAAGCGACAATTCTGGATATAGGAATTCTCATCGGCCTCTTCCGTTATTATAATCCCTTCCCAACGGGCGTTCGGATTGGTGGAGTCGGAAGATATGAAGGTAGTGCCTTCAAATTGAAAAGTACCTGCCAGGCGAAGGTTGTAAATTCCATCAAATAGGACTAAAGCGCCATCCTCTGTTATCAGGGTATCGTCAGGGTCAATGAAGATGTTATTAGTAACATACCAGGGGCTTGCGGCTGCAGTGATCACCGTTCCACCTATAGGTCCGCGTAATTCTGTAGCACCTATATAATAAGGTATGGAGCCGATGTGGCCATTGGAATTGAGAGTATCCAGCCCGGCACTGATAAGAGCCGAGGTAGATAGAAGTGTGTAATTTTGATTTAGCCAATCTTCGAAGTCCGGTTCAAGTCTTATATTGAATTGGAAATCACACGAATCCCGGTTCGAATTCAACTGTGTTAACTCACCAATGTCGTCTGTTCTGGGACCGAAGGGAAGGCCGGCGTTCTCTCTACTGTTATTGTACCAGATGTCGGCATCAGCGTTATCTTCACAGCGTATGCCATCGCCATCATTTTGGTAGAAGTTGTTATTCAGAACATATGGGTAACTCTCGCTGCCGAGGCAGTAAATCGCATGGTATTGGTTTTGCAAGATGGTACAATTACGGATGAAGGGGCTGCAATCCAACACAAAAATTGCTCCATTCAGCCATCTCCCAGTCAACTGTGAGGTGTCTGGATATTCCGGATAACGCTCAGAAGAGTCCCAAATAGCGGCATATTTTACTATACAAAAAGCCATTTCTGAAACTTCAGATCCAGTGTCGAAAACGATGGAACGCCATTGTCCCAGATCGCCGTTTCCCAGAGCGCCTTCCATCGAGGTGAAGACTATATTCGCATCAGGTGTCCCGACCGCTTCCAGATGACCCTGGACTACGAATTTATGCAGTCCATCGAAGCGCAATTCCACACCCGGTTCGATGGTCAGACTTTCGTTCGCTGGTACGATGATATCATCGGTTATCCAATAGGGACTATTAGCGGCGGAGAGAACTCCTGTCAGGTTGCCCGATTTTTGTGTTCCTGAAGGTCCTGTAACTTCTTCAGTACCGCTTTCGTCCTTGGCACAGCCCACCCAGATAAACGCTGCGCATATGATTAGCCCTATGATAGCCCTTATTTTCATATTAAACTCCTGCTGCCTCCAGCATCTCCGGCCAGAATGACCTGAGACATTGCGAATATATTATTAGAAGGTGATTCCTAAGCTGACCAGTACTTGAAGTGGCGGATCATAATTACGCGGATTGTGGTCGTAATCCGTACCGATATCGAAAGGTCCCGGGTAGAATTCGCTGAAAGCATCCACTAAATTATCCGGGTGTGTGCTATCGTAAGTATTACCGGTTTCGGTATAGAGCTCGCGCACATTCTTTCTATCGAATATATTTCGCACATTGATGCCAGCCACCAGATGGGTATTGCCCTTAAGCGCGAAGTACTTCTCAAACTTGAGGTTGGTCACTTCATGCCATGGATACCGGGCGCTGTTCTCCCGTATCTGGTTGCTCGGCAAGCCTGTGGTCCAACGACTCGGGGTGTACGGTTCGCCCGATCCATACCGCCATTCAACAGTCAGCAGCCAGTTATCCGGAAGTTTCAGCCCCAGCAGATAAGGGTGTTCACCCTTCTGATATATAATTGAAGCGAAGATGTTAATCTTATGAGTTTCATCCCAGCTAAGGGGGTGTTCATCTCGGTTAACAGGCACGTTGCTCAAACGCTGTTCTTGAGATGCCAGCGCTGATGAAGCCTTGCCGAAAGCATAGGAGAAATCCCACTTCAGGGACACGGAAACATTCCTGGAGAAGTTATTATCTATGGATATTTCAAATCCGCGCACCCGTCCGTAATCCAAATTTTCATATCGATCCAGTGTGTAACCCGCGACAATCTGTTCTGGAACAGTGGAAATCAACCCGTAGATATCCTTGTAATAACCTTCCACCGTGAACACTAAATCATCTGTTACCTGGGTTTGAACACCCAAGGCATACTGCACCGTTTTTTCATGCTCCAGGTTGGGATTGCCTACGAAGGCTCCCGGAATGATATTCCCTGAATTGGATTTGAAGAAGTAATTGAACTGGGGGGCCTGGTAGAAGTGACCATAGTTAAAGTAAAGCTTGGAGCGGTCTGTGATAGGATGAGAAATGCCCAGCCTCGGCGAGAACCGGTAGGTTCCGCGTTGCGCAAGAACCGCTCCCGGTTGATTTTCTTCAACCTGCTGTTCACTCTCCGTTATCAGGTCCGGATCCTGGATTATGAAGTCCCCGCGAATTCCAGCGTTTACAATCAGACCTTCGAATTCCATCTTGTCCTGCAAGTATACCGCTCCCTCCCAGGGTTGGTATTTGTAGAAATCACGCACGTCGCCACGATCCGGGAAAGGACTTCCGGGCGGCAGCGGCACATCCAGGTTAGTGTAAGGCTGATCGGGGCCCTGAATGGATTGCATACTCAGGTCACGATATTTCATTTCTGCGCCAGATTTAAGTTCATGGGACTTGGTAACCTGACTGGTAAAATCAAATTTCAGTGAGTATTCAAGTGTTGAGCGATCATAGAAATAAGCGGTTTGATCCCATTGGCCGGGATTCAGGAAATGATCCAGATAATCCCATTGACCGTTGCCATTGTAATCTTCGAAAGGTTCACCTTCATCGTATCGAAAATTAGGGGGATTGAAGGTACGGAATTGATAATCATTCACGCCGTCGGTGACGTTTTTAATGTTGTACCAGGTCGAACGCCCTTCCTGGTACAACCAGAAATTCGAGGGCCAATCCGCCCCATGCTGATTTGGATCAAACGTATAGCTGACCGGCCAGGATGGATCATATTCGAAACCTACCTCACTGGGATAGGCAAATAACTCGTACTCATCGAAAACGGTATTCGGTGGATCGTAGACACCATTTAGGGTAGGTGGTCCGTAACTAAAATCGAGGTTAAATGGGTTGGTATAAGAGCTGGGAAGATCGAAGAAGATTTCACCTGGATCCCAATGGCCGTTGTAGAAGCCGTACATATCGGGCGAGTCGATGAATGGTTCGCCAGTATCGTAGTAAAAGTCACCATCGTAGAATGGTTCTCCCCTATCTTCATCGTCAGCAAAATTCATCTTACGGTCATTCACACCGTTATTTGTCCCTTCAAAATAACCTTCGTCGAAATATCCCTCTCCTTCTCCGTCGTACATCTGGTTTCCGTTCGCATCCCAATAGCGTTCCCCGTCCCACATTCCATTTCTATTCCAGTCTTGCTCCGGCAGCTGCGGTTCGTCGCCATCCCAAATTCCATTGCCATTCATGTCGGTAAAATCATCCCAGGGATCAAACTGTCCGACGTTGTTCTCGCCGGTATCGGGATTGAGGCGATCAATCCAGGGCTCGGCATAATCAAAGATCCCGTTTCCGTTTAAGTCCACCCAATCTTCACCTCGGTCCCACAAACCATTACCGTTTAGATCCTCATATCCCTCACCCCAACCATCATAACTGCCGTTCATATTGGCATCTACAAATCCTTGAAAAGGGATATGTCTATCGGTATCGGCTATATCTATGATCCCATCGCCATCAAGATCAAGGTAGAAGTTAAGGACATCTTCAGCATTATCCTCGAGGGTAAACTCGTCCGGCAGCGTAGTACCGTTAGGGCCACCTGGGAAGACACGGCTTCTAGTCTCAAAACGCCCTATTTGGACTTCGTAGAAACTCCTGTTACTGATCTGATGTGTGAAGTTCAGATTTACCTGACCGCGTTTACTCTCGGCCCAGGGTCGGTTGATAGTATTATATTGATATTGCCAACCGTAATTACCACTGATGGCTCCTTCACCAGCGGGATAAACATCCCATTTTTTGTAAAATTCGTTGGCTGTAAGTGTGAGTTTTTTATTGGAGGAAAGTTGATAAGCTAACTTTATGGAGCTATAAAACTCGTTCTCATTCCGTTCAGGAAGATCCAGACCTATGTTGAGGTAATCATTATCGGGACGTACAGATTCGAACGGAGTGTAGGTATCGGTCAGTTCAGCAGTCCCGGCAAAGAAGAATGTTATGGGTTTGCCGAAAAGACTCCTGGTTCCCGGTATGGGGCCGCCGAAGGATAATTCCGCTCGATCGGTGTTGAAGGAAGCTTCATCTATGAGATTATCAGTGGTATATTCCATCTGCCCATTGTAACGGTCATCAGCACCTTCACGCGTGGTGATATTAATAATCGCGGATTGAGCACGACCATACTCAGCGTTGAATCCGCCCGTGAGAACCTGCAGCTCTTCTATATTCATGGCGTTGAGATCGAAGTCGATCTGGGTCCCCACAAGCGGGTCGCGAATATCCATACCGTCAACCATAAACATAGTCTCTTCAGCGCGACCACCTCGGGCGTGGATGTTTCCCTCGGCATCAATGGTGAAGCCGGTTTGTCTGCTGATAACATCGGTAAGATTGTCGACGGTCAGCCTTGAGAGGTCTTCACCGCTCATGATGCGTGCCGAACCGGTCTGGTCTAAGATCACAACCGGTTTTTCGTATACCACTGTTACCACCTCAAGGTCTTTCAAGACAGTTGGATCCAGGTTGAATTCCAGCTTTGTATTCAAGTCACTCTGGACCAGTACCTCAGACTGCAACATGGGGACATAGCCCATAGTCGTGACCGAAACGTCATACCTCCCCGGCTGGACATTGATGATCATGAAATAACCATCGAGATCCGTGGCAGCGCCTTGAGAGGTTCCTTCCAGAACTATATTGGCGCCGATAATCGGCTGGCGTGTCTCAGAATCGACAACCGTACCTGTTATCTTTCCACCGCCTGCAAATGCCGTGGAAATGTACAGTAGAAGGAAGGCTACGCAAAGTGTGGTAAGTTTCGATAAACTTGGGTAGTGCTTGAACGCCATATTTACACCTCCAGATCTCAGCACACAACTTATTGACGCGAGATAGGCTGTACTTGTTACTTGTGCTTTATCTATACTAATATATGAGTCGTTAGTTCTTCAGAAACTTTTAGACTATATTTGGTTTAAATTAATAAAGGCGGTAATAATTTTATTGAATATCGCTTTATATAATCAGAAAAAAGTAGATAGAGACAACTTACATTCATAACAGGGGGAAATTTAAAACATTTTAAATTAATAGTCAAGTGCTTTTTTTTGCATTTAAGAGAAGCACGTCCGCGTCAATATCAAAATAGCCATTTTTCTTGCTCGATGTGGCTAATAATCGCCGATATTTCTGATTTGGGATTGCAATTACAACAGATTCCCTACTTGAAGAGGCTCCTTATGCTATTGGCATTTCTTTTGCGTATCAAGGGGTGAAACCTTAAATGGAGATTATAAATGGATCCCGAAAAGAACACTGAAAGTGAAGACATCCTCGATTTTCGTTTTTCCAGCAACGAAAACGAGGAAGGTGATTTTTCTTACAACGAAGCCATTATGGATGAATCTATGGGCGAATTTCTAAAGGAGGTATCCATAGCTCCTCGCTGATCGTTTGAGATGCAGACATACATAAACTTTTTCTGCTAGGATCCAACCTTTACCGGCGGCGAATCGCCGCACGTCTATTCTCCCCTCCGCCAATCCACCTTCCTTATATAAAGTGAACAGGAGAGCTATTTCAGTCAAATATTATGCAAGATAACCAAGGGATCTTCGTGAAGTAACCTGAAAGGGTGTTAATACCATTTATGTGGCTTCAGGGAAAATGTCGTTCGGCAGTCACATAATTAGGATAATAAAGAAGTGAATTAACTCAGGAATGATAGCGCAGGTTCAGAATCATGCCAGCATGGCTTTTACTTTTACCTGCACTGAGGTTTCGAGGTAGTTAAGATCGATGGGTTTTGTGACGAAATCGGAAGCGCCCATTTTCAAGGCTTCTTGTGCGATTTCTACATCCTGGTAACCGGTTATCATAATAACGCCAATCTCTTGATCGACGACACGAACTTCGCGTAATATATCGATACCACTCATCTCCGGCATGCGGATGTCGAGTAGCATTAGATGGGGTCTGGCAGCTTTGAGAAGCGAGAGCGCTTCTTTCCCGGTCGTAGCACAGAAGGTCTCGTAGCCACAGTCATCGAGGAAATCGGCAAGCATAGTGCAAATGTCTTCCTCATCATCAACGATGAGGATACGGCTGGGAATCATCTTCGCCTTCTTCTATTTTCAGTTTATTGGAAAATATACGACTAAATCCCACAATTGTCAATAACGGGTTAAAAAAAATGAACCTATCCTGCCTAAAATGAATCCTGCGCTGAACGAGTGCCTTCAGCTTCATCAACGAATGTCAGGATTATTATACCGATAACAAAAAAGAAGATCATCGCTACTATGGCAGAACGCAGGCTGCGCGTGGTTATATTAACCGTGGCAAATACAAGTGGTCCCATCATGGAAGCTAACCTTCCTGCAACACCATAGAAGCTAAAAAATTCCGCCGATCTCTGAGGAGGAGTAAACGAGGCGAAAAGAGATCTTGCAGAGGCTTGACTCCCGCCGAGAACAAGACCCAACAAAGCAGCAGCTATATGGAACTCGGTAACCGGATCGAATATCAATCCTAACTTGAAGATCCAGGTCAACACTAAAATCCAGGTGACCAATGCAATTGTTAGCGCTCGTTTGTTCCCCAGGCAGTCCACCAAAAAGCCAAAAAGAATTGCACCTGGGAAGGCAGTAAATTGAACCAGTAGAAATAGAGTAATCAGCGAGCCCATACTCATATGTAGTTCCTGATCCCCAAAAATCGAGGCGGAACTGATAGAAGTCTCAATCCCATTGGTGAAAAACAGGTAGGCCAGCAAAAATATCCACAATTGCCGAAATCGCTTCATTTCCTTGAAGGTGACTCTTAAGCTCTGGATAATTTGTTTGGGGTGAGGTGACAGACCTATTTTTATATTACGAGGGGGTCTATCCCTGACGCCTATAAAAGTAGGCAGCGAGAACAACCACCACCACAAAACCACCGATAGAATAACATGCCCAACTCCAAAAGTCCCAGGAGTGAAACCCAACATCTCCGGTTTCTCCAACATGATTAAGTTCAATAATAGGCATACACCGCCACCAATATATCCTATTGCCCAGGAAAAACCTGAGACCAGGCCGATGTTTTTAGGAGTGCAGATTTGAGGGAGAAAAGCGTTGTAGAGATTGAGGGACAGCAAAAACATACACAGAGCTATACCGTAGAGTATTCCCCCCGCGATGGCATCACCCGGCCCCATGGCAGCGAGTCCTGCAGTCGCAATTCCTCCAAGAACAACCACCGCTATGAGGAGTTTCTTTTTCTTACCGGTAAGGTCTGCAAAGACGCCCAGAAAGGGGCTTATAATCACGGTTAGAACCGTGCCAAACAAGACAGACAGTTGGAAGAGCGAAGCGCCAGGAAGGTTAAATTGGAAGCCGAATAAATTAAAATCGGTGCCTTTTACACCCCCTGCGATCACACCGGCATAATACTTGTTGAAGATAACCGCAGCAATCGAAGTAGCGAAAGCAGAGTTGGCGAAATCATAAGACATCCACGACCAGGTTTCTCCGCCAAAACCTCTCAGGCGATGCAAAAGTTTCTTCAAGGTAAATTGAACTCATTTAGGATCAGGTATATTGGCTAAACTCAACTGACCCACCCGATGTTCCATTATCAGAAAAGAACATGTACTCTTCCATCACGGATATCAATTAACAGTTAGTAATAGCTTTCACCCTTGATTTCCCGGTTGAAAAG
>CBDUWK010000064.1:0-8911 GCA_965370905.1 uncultured bacterium
GAATAATTGCCTTTAATGGGATCGGAGCTTTTTGCACAGCCCTGGTGCTTGCTCTGCTGACTGAACTGACTTCGAGCGCTTTATTGGGACCGATCCATATCCAGACAACTACTATTATACCAGCAGGTATAACGGCGATTGGCATCCAGTTAAGTCCCAGATGCGCTACCAGAGTCGATACGAATACGGGTCCCAGAGCGTAGCCCGCCGTGCCACCGGTGATGAAGATAGCGATAGCTGCACCCTTGCGCTTGGAAGCTAAATCCGAGGCGAGAGCGGTTGCCATAGGATGAAAACAACCGATACCTAAACCACCCGCAAAAATCGTCAATCCTAAAATGAATACGTCAGGCGCGACACCCATCAAACTGAAAAACAAGCCTGATGAAAATACACCTCCCAATATAAACCACCGGTTGGGGCGTCGGTCGCTAAGCCAGGCCCAAAAAGGTTGAGACAGAGAAGCCGCCAGGGTTTGAATAGTTACGAGCAGACCAGCGGCAGCGAGGCTCAATCCATGTTGCGCCGCCAATAGAGGCAGCATGGGGGCCAAAAAGCCCCCATAGTTGTCATTGACTAAATGTGTAAGGGTGTGAACGAGAAAGCGGAGTCTATGCATCAAGGTGGGTTCTATTGGTGTAATCGGATCATATTCAGAACCAAATTTGCACAGGTGACCATATCATCAATCTTGATGTGCTCTTTAACGGTGTGAACGTCCTGCATTCCGGTGCCTAAGATAACCGACTCAATACCTTTTTCATTGAAGATATTGGCATCGCTGCCGCCACCTGAAATCTCCTTCTGCATATCCAATCCCATCTCCTTACCCGCAGCGACAACCAATTGATAGGTTGAACTGCTCTCTGAAACATGGAAGGATTTATATTCACGGTTACTTGATTCTTCGAAACGTGCCTTGAAAACTTCTCCGTCGACTTTTATGGAAGCTGATTCGACAACTTTGAGGAAGGCATTGCGCATCGCCTCAACTTGCTTCTCCAGTTTCTGGTCATTATGGCTGCGCGCTTCACCGCGCAGTGTTACTTGCGGAGTAACGATATTAGTTGCTGCGCCGCCTTCTATGACACCGATGTTGGCCGTAGTTTCTTCATCGATACGCCCGAGAGGCATGTTCGCTATAGCTTTGGAAGCTAGTACAATGGCAGAGATCCCCTTCTCGGGAGCTAACCCGGCGTGAGCTTCTTTTCCGAATACCCGGTAGGTCATGCGGTAAGCCGCGGGCGCTGCCATCCCGATATCGTTGGCACTTTCAGTGTCGAGAAAATACCCCATCTTCGATTTCAGCACCCCAGTATCGAAGTTTTTGGCGCCGAGTAGCCCGACTTCTTCAGCTACGGTGAAAAGTATTTCCAGTTCACCAAAGGGGATGGAATTCTCCTTCAAGACGTGCATTACTTCCAATAGCGCTGCGATACCGGATTTGTCATCTGATCCCAGGATAGTATCTCCCGAAGAACGGATGACGCCATCTTCCTCAACTGGCCGCACTCCTTTACCGGGAACAACGGTATCCATATGCGCGCAAAACAGTAATGGTTCGGTCTGGGGTTTCCCTGATCCACTCATCCGCACTAATATATTACCGCAGTTACCGCCAATTTCTGCGGCGGCATCATCCATGGTAATAACCGCTCCGAGTGGTTCGAGATGCGCTTTAATGTAGTCTGCTACGTCTTTTTCTTCACGTGAATGCGAATCTATTTGAACCAGGTCAAGGAAGAATCTCTTCAATCGTTCTATGTTTACCATTTGTTATCCTTGATAAGTGTGTTGATTTATGATCTATTTATTTTCGTTTGATTGGTTTTAAACTATCGTAAAGAAACTATTAGAGACTTTTATGTGAGAAGTGAAGCGTGAGCTTAACGGCATACTATTCGAATTCAGTTTAACCTTAAGATAATTTGAAGTTAAACCCTGGTGTCTTCTGCTTCCATTACCATCCAGGACGACTATATCCTGGCGACAGCCATCATTAAGCGAGGCAAATCGTCTGCGCAGGGCGATGTCCATCTGTCGTAAACGCTTTGCTCGATTTAATCCAATATGCCTGGGAACGTGATCAGTGAGATTCACCGCCTCTGTTCCGGGCCTCTCTGAATAGGGAAAGACATGCAGATAACTAAACGGAATTGTATGGATCAGTTCGACAGTCTCATTAGCATCTGCTTCGGTTTCGCCAGGCAAGCCAGCTATAATATCAGCTCCTATGGAAATATCTGGCTGAAGCTCTTTCAAATCTGTCAGATAGGAAAATAAATCCGGGGATGGTTCCCCCCTGCTCATAAATTTAAGCACACGCGAACTGCCCGATTGAACCGCAAAGTGAAAATGCCGGCAGATCTGTGGTTGTGTTATACACCATTCAATCAACTCGGGTGAAATTAGTTGTGGTTCGAGCGATGACAACCGAAGTCTGGCATTCCCGGTATGATTTACCAGGCTTTCTAAGAGATCGCGTAACCCTGTTTTAGCGGGTAAGTCCCTCCCCCAGAGTGCTATGTTGGTACCAGTAAGTACGATTTCAGATGCGCCTTGACTTACCAGTTCCTTTAAGGATTCCACACACTCGCTGAGTGGAACGCTCCTCGAAGCGCCCCGGAGATGAGGCACAATGCAAAAGGCGCAGAATTGATCGCACCCGGATTGAATTCGCAGTAATGCCCGCGATTTCCCTGCCGGTATATATCCATGAGGCGCTGGCAGATCTGATACCAAGGCCACCGGATTCCGGTGCGATTCCCTGTCATCCATGCCAAATTCAGGGGGAAACGCATTAAGATAATCCGCTCTTTTAAAATTACTGAGATCGCAGTGGACGCCACAACCGACTGCAACTATTCTTAGGTCCGGATTAAGTCCGCATGAACGATTCATTTCGCCGCGCGCTTTCGCCATGGCTCGCTCTGTTACTGCACAGGTATTAAGAACGAGCCAATTTGCTTCTTCAGGCTTTTCAACCTCCTTGAATCCACAATTCAGGATGCGATTTCGCAGTGATTGTGTATCAAACTGGTTCTGCTTACAGCCTAAGGTGCGAAATGCAACAGCAGCTTTCACTTCTCATCCGCTTTTTTTCCGGATTTATCTGCTTTAGGTGCTTTCTTTTTGGTCACCTTCTTTTTGGTGGCGCTTGCAGCAGCTTTAGCCTTCTTTAATGGCTTTTTTTTAGTTTTTTTAACTTCCTTTGCAGGCTTTTCTGCTTTTTTCTTGGTTGCACTCTTTTTTGCGGCTTTTTTAGGCTTCTCTACTTCGGACTCTGGTACAGTTTCAGCCTTCTCGTCCTTCTTCGGGGCTGCCTTCTTCTTAGGCTTAGCTTTAGGTTTCTTTTCTTTCCCGGTCTCTGGGGCTGCTACTTTCGCTTTCTTAGTCTTTTTGGGAGCTTTTTCCCCCTTTGCAGGTTCAGTCAACTCAACAGTTTCATCTTTCACGGCTTCAGCTTCAGTAGTTGCATCCGCTTCCTCTTTTACTTCCTCTGCTGCAGCTTTTGCTTTCTTCTTTATCTTCTTCTCTTTAGGAGTAACGACATCTGACTCCTCTGTTTTTTCAGCGACGGTAACCTCGGTTTCCGCTGTGGCTGCTTCCTGGGGAGTCTCTTCGTCTGCTTCGTCCGGGGCTGCCTGAGTTTCGAGATATTCCTGATATTCCGCGTCTTCTTTTCGTTTTTGAACGGCCGAAGCGGAGACTACGACCTTTTTACTACCCTTATCGAAATCGATGACTTCGACATTGAGTTGATCTCCTTCTTTTAGTTCCCTTCCACGACTAGTTTGTGGATCTTTACCAAAATGAGATATTGGTAGGAAACTTTCCAACCCCAAGGGTAATTCAACAATAGCTCCCTTATCAACGGTGCGGGAGACAGTACCCTCAAGCAATGAACCGACCGAATACTCTTTTTCGAACTGATCCCAAGGGTTTTCGATAGTCTGTTTATGACCTAAAGCAATACGGCGTTCGTTGCGGTCAAAACTTAGAATGCTGATTTCGATTTCATCGCCTTTCTTGACTATTTCACCGGGATGGCGAATTTTACGCGTCCATGAAAGGTCGCTTATATGTACCAGTCCTTCTACACCTTCTTCGAGCTCAACGAAAGCGCCAAAGGGAACCAGATCCCTGACAATTCCCAGGTGTTTGGATTCAACGGCATACTTCTTTTCCAATGCCTCCCAGGGGTCTTCCTCTGTTTGCTTCAAGCCCAGAGAAACTTTCCTGTTCTCTACATCCATACTGAGAACTACGATCTCAACTTCCTGGCCAATGTTTAATATCTGTGATGGATGTTTTATATGTTGGGTCCAGCTCATTTCGCTGATGTGGATCAAGCCTTCAACGCCTTGTTCCAACTCTACGAAAGCACCATATTTAGTTATGGATACGATCTTGCCAATTATCTTGGAGTTAACCGGGAAACGATCCTCGACACCTTCCCAGGGATGCGGATTAAGCTGCTTGAGTCCAATAGATATGCGCTTCCGAACCGGGTCGAAATCGAGTATGCGAACATTCACGGTTTGATCGTAAGCTATAACTTCAGAAGGATGATTGATACGGCCCCAGGAAATGTCGGTTATGTGGAGTAAACCATCAACACCTCCCAAATCGACGAAAGCACCGAAGTCGGTAATGTTCTTAACTATGCCTTCTATATCCTGGCCGATTTCAATTTCACTTAAAATCTTCTCGCGAACGTCCCTGAGTTCATCTTCGATCAGTACTTTCCTTGAGAGGACTATATTCTTCCGGACTTCATTGACCTTAACGATACGAAAATCACAACTCTTACCAATCCAGGCATCAAAATCACGCACAGGGTGGATGTCGATCTGTGACCCAGGCAAAAACGCATCGACGCCCATAACGTCAGCTACAATACCGCCCTTAATACGACGCTGGCATTTACCGACAACAGTCTCTCCACGTTCATATATGCCCATGATCTGACTCCACACACGGGCGAAATCGGCTCTCCTTTTAGAAAGACCGAGCTGGCCGTCCTGATCCTCGATATCTTCAAGATACACCTCGACAGTATCCCCAATATTCAGCGCTTTAGGATCTTCAAATTCTTCAATTGGGACTGTTCCTTCCGATTTAAAGCCTATGTCGATGGCCACTTCTCTATCGGTTATGGAGACCACCTTCCCGGCTATAATTTCACCGGATTTAATCTGGAGCATAGTATCTTCGTACAGTTTTTCCATGAAGGAAATTTCTTCCTCATCATACTCCGATTCATCTTTCAGCTCCGAAAGTGGAATTACACGTTCGATTTCATCATCAGGCGGGGGTGGTGGTGGAGGTGTCTCTTCTGGTTTCTTTTCCGTTGGTGGTTGTTGATCTTCAACTGGTGGTTGATCTTCTACTGGTTGTTGATCTTCTGATTCTTCTTTTTGTTCTTCGTTGGGTTTTGGGTTTTGGGTTTCTGAGTGTTCAGACATTATAAAATGCCTCCGATGGTAACGATTAGATTTGTTGCGGTTTAATGTTTTGTTGTTCTCAATAGTGTTATCAATCCTTCATGCAGTTTCGATTCAACTCACTAACTGCTGCAGCGACCTTTTCAAGAAGCCACATGGGAGTTGATGCTGAACCTGATATTCCGATCTCCTGGAATCGTTTTAACCACACTGGATCCAATTCAGTTTCATCCTCAATAAACAAAGTGTTTGGATTTACCTCAAGACAGATGTTATGAAGCAGTCTGCTATTGGAGCTATGCCTGCCGCCAACAAAAATAACAGCGGGATATGTACGTGCGAATTCTGCCAATTCCTTCTGTCTGCGAGTGACAAAGGAACATCGCGAATCAAAAATTTCCAATTCTTGGATTTCTGCTTTCAACTTCTGCTGCCAGTTGCTAAACGTCTCCGGGGCAACAGTTGTCTGCGCTATCAATAGAGTTGGTTTGTCCTCCTCAATAGGTTTGGTAGTTTTAGCATCGTTAACTACAATGGCGCGGGAATCGCAGTGTCCCTGCAGGGCGATAACCTCAGGATGATTCAGTTGTCCTACTATAACAATCTGCTTACCCGCTTGGTGAGCCGCTTGTATGACCTTTTGAGAACGCATCACTTTCGGGCAGGTTGCATCCAAGTACTTAACATTCAACTCTTCAGCAAGTTGGAAGAATCCTCCTTCTTCGCCATGTGTCCTGACTAAAACCGATCTGTCTTTTGCTTCGTCTAAGTTATCGAGATGCTCAAGCCCGAGATGGTATAGTCTTTCAACCTCCAGACGGTTGTGAATCAACTCACCTTTTACAGCAAGCTTCTCACCATTTTTCAGCGCTTTTTCTACTAAATCTATGGCTCTTTTTACACCCCCACAAAAACCTGCCAGGGGATCAACAACCGCCTTCACTGTCCGGATCGCCTTCCGTTCATATCACATCTGCAGCTTATATCAAAACCTATATACCTGTTTTGCGGATGAGCCAAGCCTTTTGTTTGTCTATTTAAGCGCTTTTTTATCTTGGTAATGCTGAATAATTTTCTCGACCTGTTCTTCAAAATCGAGATTAGTAGTGTCAATGACGATTGCATCGGGTGCTTGTGCAAGAGGGCTATGGGCGCGGCTCTGGTCTCGGTTGTCCCGTATTTCAATATCGGCAGCGACTTCCTCGATCTCTGCAGTTATCCCGGTACGTTCGAAATCGGAACTTCGACGTCGTGCTCTCTCTGGCAAATCTGCAGTTAAGAAGAATTTTAATTCGGCATCGGGGAAAACAATAGTGCCGATATCCCTCCCTTCGATCACTATTCCGCCATTTTTGCCCAACTCTCTCTGCAGCGATACCATTTTACTACGAACTTCCGATACCTCGCTGACTGGAGTAACCGCTTTGCTAACTTCCGGTGAGCGAACCAGTTCCGAGACGTCCTCCCCGTTTAAAAGTGTTATCTGCGAGCCATTTTCAAATTCAAGGAACACATCAGCCGAATTGGCTATCTCTGCGATTTCCCTCCGATCGTCAAGATTGCATTTCTTGCGCAACGCATGGAGAGCTATGGCCCGGTACATGGCGCCTGTGTCCAGATAGTTAAAACCGAGTCGTCTGGCGACTTCTTTGGCTGTGGTAGTTTTCCCTGCGCCTGCCGGCCCGTCAATGGCGATAATTACTTCACGGTGAGTGGCGTTCATTCAGTTGGTTACCTCTTGAACCTCATCCCACCTGCTTCGCCTTCTTTACGAACGAATACCCAGGCTACTATCTTTCCAGGATCCAGTATATCGTGATCATCTCCCCAGTAGGCACGCTGCCAGTGATAAGCGGAAGAGGTGTCATCTCCGGGAATCGCTTCGATTTCAGCTTTTAACTCGATGAACCTTTCTTTCCAGATTTCGATATTTTTCACCCGCAGGTCAATCCAACCGGCATCTGCCCATTTATCGACATTCTCAGGAGAAATTACGAAGCGATCTTCTACGTTGGATGCAGGAATTTTTACTTCCGGCCCCCGGAGCATGGTCTTCCCATCTCCTAAAAGAATAGGAATACCTATAGATAGAATTTGCGATCTGATGGTCCTGTCTTTATAAAGATAAGATTGGATAGATTCAGACAGCTCCTTAGGAGAACTTTTCAATACCGCAGATAAAGATCCACAGGCTTTTTTCATGAGGTGAACTTCATAAAGAAGTTTCGAAAGTCGCGGTGGACCCAGCAATTCGAACGCAACCGATTCGGTGTTGTGTTTCTGCTGCAGTTCATGCATTATCTTTAAGGCATTTTCGCGCATAGCTCCTGCACGGTAGGTAGGACCCAATACTGAAGCATCCAAAGCATCGATTACATTGTAACCGCTGGTTGCTCCCGTTATCTCCATTAAAGTATAATCAGCTATCTCTTCCGGCGTAACGAATTCCATTTGACCTATCGAAGTCAACGCAAAGAATTCACCATATGAAAAAATTCCATTCTCCCCGGTATCGATATATACAGACTGGAGAGTCTCATTAGTCCGCACACCTTGATCAGGTATCTTGGGCTCGAACGTATCGCCAAGTTCTACGGCATGTTCGGGAGGACAGTCTACGATCTCAATGACTTTCCCCCTTTTAGTAATAGGACCATATTTAATGCTCTTCCAGGCGATGGCAGCAGCCGGTTTAATCTCACCGATAGCGGTGCCGCCGGGGGTGCGCCCCAAAAGCATAAGGAGCAGCGATTGTGCACCACCCATCGCCGATTTTGCCATTAAAACGCGCGAGGGACGTTCCTCTGAGTGCGTATAAGGGATGTTAAGTCCCATTCCTCCTGTGCCGGTAGTTCCGATTTTGAAATATGCTTGTACCTGGAAACGCGATACAGTACTCTTCAGTATCTCTATATGCCGCACCAGCTGAGGCACGGCGAGACAACTTAACAACTTTTCGATCTCTGCCACGAGAGAATCAGTGAGTTTTTCTGCACTACGAGCTCTTTCCATTTCCTGAATTACACGCGCGCTACCCGTAAAAGTGTCTTGATAGGCTAATCCCGTCGCAGAGTTGACACAGTCAACAATGAGATGCGGACGATGTCTCTCAACTATCTTATAAAGCGCCGATTCTGTCAGGATCTCTTCGTTCAGTTTTTCAACACTGTCCCGCATGAAGAGATGGCGTCTCGCAGGATCATTTAAAAGCGCCTCTCTGTGCATGTGCTTGAATTCTTCGCGTACGAAAATATCTCCCCATTCGGGTATGAAGTCAATTTCCGGAGCCTCCTGCGAGAAAGTACGGCAGCCCTCCCGCGCTTCAGTTTCCAGTAGCGAAGCGAGAATGATACTTTTGGGAGATTCCTCGTATAACCGGCGACAGATAGCTGCGCCTCCAAGTCCCCACCCCCCCAGAACCAGACCGGCTAGACTGTGTATATCCATGGGTCATCACAGACCTA
>CBDUWK010000065.1:0-8909 GCA_965370905.1 uncultured bacterium
CTTCACACCTACCTCGACTTTCGGATAATTTAGCTAAACATATCATTAGATATTGTGAAGCTTCAGGAGGAGTTACCCACGAAATCCGTCCCGAAAACGTAAGTCATTTATCGCTATTGCAGGTATAATTATTGGAGATGACTTATGCCCATGAATGCCACTCAAAAGCTGATCTCATCGCACCTGACTTCCGGACAGATTATCACCGGTTCCGAGATAGGTTTGCACATTGACCAGACCTTTACTCAGGATGCCACAGGAACTCTCACGTATCTTGAATTTGAAGCGATGGGAATTCCGCGGGTTCGGACCGAACTTTCCGTGAGTTACGTTGACCACAACCTGCTCCAAACCGATTATAGAAACGCAGATGACCATATCTTTCTGCGGACCTGCGCGGCAAAATATGGTGTGATCTATTCGCGCCCCGGTAACGGAGTATCTCATCAGGTGCATCTGGAGAGATTTGGGGCTCCCGGGAAATCTCTGCTCGGTTCAGATTCGCACACCTGTACAGGAGGCGCCTTGGGAATGCTGGCTATCGGCGTTGGTGGAATGGACGTTGCTATGGCTATGGCTGGTGAATCATTTCGGGTGATAATGCCAAAAATCTTGGGTGTGAAGCTGACAGGAAATTTCCCGCCTTGGGTATCTGCCAAAGATTTAATCCTGGAGTTGCTAAGAAGACACTCTGTGAAGGGTGGCGTTGGCAAAATTATTGAATATTATGGACCTGGAGTCGCGAATTTGGAGGTTGGTGATCGTGCTAATATCGCCAATATGGGAGCGGAGCTTGGAGCTACAACTTCGGTGTTCCCGTCTGATGCCAACACCAGGAAATATTTGCGAGTACAGGAAAGGGAAAGAGATTGGACCGAGTTGGTTTCCGATCATGAAGCGGTTTATGATGAATACGATGAAATAGATCTCTCGACATTAGAACCGCTGATCGCATGTCCCTCATCACCGGACAATGTTGTCCCGGTGCGTGAAGTCGCCGGCAAACCTGTGCACCAGGTGATAGTTGGCTCTTCGGCTAACTCGACCCTAAGAGATCTTCTAATCGTGGTAAAAGCCATTGAAGGTAAAACCGCACACCCGCAAGTTTCCTTCGAAATTAATCCTGGAAGTCTACAAGTTAACGAAAATGTGACCGCGCTGGGTGGAGCTCAAACCTTGATCCGAGCAGGCGCGCGGATCCATCAAAGTGGTTGTCTGGGTTGCATCGGTATGGGACAGGCTCCTGCAACCGGCACTATTTCACTGCGTACCTTTCCCCGCAATTTCCCGGGACGATCAGGAACGGACAACGATCAGGTTTATCTGTGCAGTCCCGAAACCGCAGTCGCTGCAGCTATTACCGGAGAGATTACCGATCCCTGCGAACTGGGTGAATATCCCCGAATCGATCTACCCGAAAAGGAGATCGTAAACGAGCGCATGTTAATAATTCCCCCGGACGATAATTCGCCTGTAGAACTGATTCGCGGGCCCAACATCGTGCCTCTCAAAGAATTGGAGCCGTTACCGGACAAAATGGAACTGGATATTCTGCTGAAAGCCGAGGATAACATCAGTACAGACTCAATCCTGCCGGCTGGCAATACAGTTCTTCCCTTGAGATCGAACATTCCCGCCATCTCGGAGCACGCCTTCACGCGCCTCGATCCAAACTTTCCTGAAAGAGCGAAGAAAGTCAATTATGGTATGGTCGTAGGGGGGATAAATTACGGCCAGGGTTCCAGTCGGGAGCACGCCGCCCTGGCCCCTCGTTATTTAGGCCTCCGGGTAGTACTGGTTAAAAGTTTTGCCCGCATCCATCGGTCGAATCTTATAAATTTCGGTATTCTACCACTGGTGTTCTTAAGGAGAGAAGATTACGCCAACCTGAAGCAGGGCGTTAAAATTGAAATATCAGACATACACCAGCGGTTGCTGCAAGGCCAACAAATTGAAATGAATGATCTGGAAAACAACCGAGTTATTCTCACAGAACACAACTTAACCGAACGGGAGAGAGATATTCTTCTCGCAGGGGGATTGATCAACTATCTCCGGAAGAATCAATGATAATTCAGATATTCAAGTTGTTGAAACAAAGGTGGCATGCTCCGCAGGTTTCGCTTTCCACATGTGGCATGTTTTGCTTGACATTCTGAATAAATCGAGTTATCTTTAGTCAATATTTTATTATTAAGCTTTTTTAGTTCCATAATCCTGTGAAGAAACCGATCCCAGTAGGCGTATCGCCCCGTCACGTTCATCTCTACAAGGAGGATTTTCACCGTCTGTTCGGAGCGGATGCCACCTTGACTCGCACCCAGGATTTAACACAGAAAGGTCAGTTTGCTTCAGAACAGTTTGTGACCGTGGCGACGACTCTAAGTCGCATCGATAACCTGCGCGTGCTCGGACCTTTCCGCAATGATACACAAGTGGAATTAGCCAGAACGGACGCGGTTCGCCTTGGTTTGGATCCGCCAGTGCGTGATTCGGGCGATCATGAAGAAACTCCCGGATTGACGGTAATCGGTCCAATGGGACGAGTGGAAATAAGCCAGGGTGTCATTCTGGCTCAAAGACATGTCCATATGACTGCCAGAGACGCGCGCGATTATGAAGTGGTGGACAAGGAACTTGTCTTCATGGCTTTGGGAGCGTCCGCGCCTGAGCATGTGAGATCATCACCTCGTACTGTAGTCTTCGGGGACGTTTTAATTAGAGTCCACGAAAATTTCCGCCTTGACTTTCATCTCGATACCGACGAAGCCAACGCCTCAGGAGCACAGACAGGTGATTCGGCAGTTCTATTTAAAATCGGCGCTGCTCCGGTACTGAATAAGCGCAGGTATTACCTGAAGAAACGCCTTTACACAGAACACGATGTGCGCGTGGCGGAACGCGATGGTATGGTGATTCTGGTTGAGAACAATACGATTTTAACTCCATCAGCCCGCGATATGGGCAGAGTGAAGGGGTTATTTGAATTTAGATAGAAGTCATTTCCATGCCTAAAGAAAAAAACAGCAATTCTTCCACCCACACAAATGCCATTGGAATGGTGGAATTCAATTCCATCGCGGTGGGTATCGAGGCGGCAGATGCTATGCTCAAGATCAGTCAGGTGGATCTGATCATCGCCAAGACGATTTGCCCGGGGAAATATATTGCCATAGTCAAGGGCGATACTGCTGCGGTGAGAGCGTCAATAGAGGAAGGACGTCGGGTGGGTGCGATCGCCTGCGTGGACGATTTTGTCATACCCAACGTTCATGACCAGATCTTTCCGGCTTTTGTCTCCTCTACTCCCCAGTATGAAGTGAATGCTATTGGCATATTGGAAACTTTCTCAGCCGCCTCTTGTGTTCTGGCTGCGGATAGAGCCGCCAAGACAGCTAAAATATACCTCATGGAGATCCGCCTGGGAATTGGAATTGGAGGCAAAGCTTTCTTCACCATGACCGGCGATGTGGCTGCCGTGCGTTCTGCCCTGGAAGCAGCCGCCATGGTGTCCCAGGAAGCCGGGCTTCTGGTTCGTAAAGTCCTGATCCCACAACCGCGCGAAGAAATATTTAATTCTTTATCCTAACCATGTCAAAGCTAACCGAGGAGCAAATTCGCATCGTAGCCCATCTAGCCAAAGAAGAGCTTGGTGATGGCGCCACCCTGGAAAAGCTGCGGGACGTAGTGCAAGAAACCGTAAAACACCTCGAAAAACAGGATGTTATTGATCCTGTAATCGGTAAGATTATGGCTGTTCTAATGTCCTTCGATGGTCTGGAAAATTCGAGGATTCTTTCCGATGCGATAAAAGAGACCGGCTGTAAGATTACCGAACGATTTGAGAAGAATCTGGCCGGTTTCAGCGTTCTGCTGGCGATAATTGAAGAGGGATCGTGTCGTGATGATTTCCAAACCTTGCGACAACGGTTGAGTGATGCGGGAAACCGCGCTGGCGTGCGCATTATACTTCAGACGGAAAATACTCTGAGGAACGTTTCCAAATCCTGATGGTATTTGAGAAACCCGATATGAGAGGCCGTTTCGTCGTTTCGAAGCGGCCTGCTCTCGTAATAGCATGATAGTATTTTAATTATAATCAGATGGCACAGCAATTCGACGAAGATGAAATAACCGGTCGCGCCTATGACGCCCGCCTGATGAAGCGGCTGTTAAAGTACGGTTTGCCCTATAAGTTTTCTCTCGCTGCCGGAGTTTTCCTGTTACTCGTGGTGTCAGGTTTGGAACTGATCGGGCCTCTCTTAACCAAGCACGTCGTGGATGTGTGCATCCCTGCTGGTGATATGAGGGGTCTCCTCGGTATTCTGTTTCTGTATATTATTGTTCTGGTCGGAATGTTTATTTGTAGATACCTCCAGATCTACCTCACCAACTTGGTGGGACAGAAAGTGATGTTCGACCTCCGCCGGCAACTCTTCGACAAACTTTCCCAATTGTCCATATCCTTTTTCGACCGCAATCCCGTAGGCCGCATCATGACCCGCATCTCCTCTGATGTTGAGGTCTTAAACCAGATGTTCACGCAGGGTATTGTCGCCATTTTTGGAGATATTTTTATTCTCGTCGGCATCGTTATCGTTATGCTGATACTGAACTGGAAGTTAGCTCTGGTAACCTTCTCAGTTCTACCCGTACTGTTCTGGGTTACCTTTTTGTTCAAAATTAAGGTCAGAGACGCCTTCCGCGAGATGCGGAGGAGATTAGCTGCAGTCAACGCTTATCTGCAGGAAAATATAATCGGGATGCGCATAATCCAGCTTTTCCGCCGGGAGCGGTTGAACCTCCAACGCTTCCGGGAACTGAATACTGAGCTCCTGGATTCTCACCTGAAGACGATATTTTACTTCGCCGTGTTCTTTCCTAGTGTGGAACTTATATCGGCAGTTGCCATCGCACTCATCCTGTGGACCGGCGGCGGAATGATCCTGAAGGAGATGTTGTCACTTGGAAGCCTGATCGCATTTATACTTTACGCAGAACGCTTCTACCGGCCTGTTCGAGATCTCGCTGAAAAGTACAATATCTTGCAGAGCGCTATGGCCTCCTCTGAACGGCTGTTCAAACTCCTCGACGAAGAACCGGAAGTTAAAGACCCGGTCTCGCCGGTAAGCTTAGATACCGACAACACAG
The DNA here is from genome assembly GCA_965370905.1 of uncultured bacterium. Classification (GTDB taxonomy): domain Bacteria; phylum Electryoneota; class B3-LCP; order B3-LCP; family B3-LCP; genus JALGVT01. The sequence continues at coordinate 5,152 of CBDUWK010000065.1, forward strand.
CCGTCGAATTCCGCCATGTCAGTTTTGGCTACAAAGAGACAGAACCTGTCCTTGAAGACGTCAGCTTTCGCGTGGAACCCGGCCAAACCGTGGCTATTGTGGGGTACACCGGAGCGGGGAAAAGCACTTTGATAAACCTGCTGTGCAGGTTCTATGACGTTCAACAGGGGGAGATATTGCTGGGTGGGGTAGATATACGCGATTTAAAACAGTGCGATCTGCGCCAGAAACTGGCTATAGTGCAGCAGGACGTTTTCATCTTCGCCCGCAGTATAACCCAGAACATTGGTCTGGGCGATGAACCGGATGTTCAGAGAGCTGTAAATGCGGCAGTGGCCGTGAGCGCAGATCGGTTTATCGAAAGGCTTCCTGAAAAGTATGACACTAAAATGGAAGAGCGGGGCGCAACGCTTTCCTCCGGTGAACGACAGCTTCTCGCCTTCGCGCGAGCTCTGGCGCAGAATCCCTCAATCCTCATTCTGGATGAGGCTACCTCTGCAGTTGATACCGAAACAGAACGGCTCATCCAGCGCGCCATAGCAAAAATGCTGGAAGGGCGCACCGCCATCGTGATCGCACATCGCCTGTCAACCATCCAGCGCGCCGATAAAATCATTGTTCTTCATGAGGGCAGAGTGCGTGAAACGGGCACCCATCAAGAGCTTCTGAAAAAGAGGGATATTTACTACAAATTATATCGGCTGCAGTATGAAAACAATGTAAAGTGAATGATAAGCCAGGGATTCCTATGGAATAGTGACAAAGCAATCCAGCGGATGACATAAATAGCGGACAAAAGTTGGTGTCGGACATTCTTGGCAGTGTTATGCCGCACGGTTTTTTTACCCTGGCGACAGGTTTGTCGCAGTAACGAGGTGAGGATAAGGGGAAAGGAATTGGGGTGAAATCCGGGGTGCTTCACGCAATGTTTGTTGGATATAGGCATAAGTATTTCGAGAAAAGAAGTGAAGGGAGGTTATTTAACGCGGAGTACAAGCAGGAAGATAAACGCTCTTGATTATAATATACAACAATTTTACGGCGACTGCAAGTAAATTTTGAGGAGAGTGGGTTTCAGAGGGGAAACCGGAAATGTGATTGCTTCGCCCTTTCGGGGCAATGACTGTTTCCTGGCGCTAAAGCACCAGTCTACGAAAAATACAAGCCCCATGAATGGGGCTCCTCTGGATCCCGGAGCCCCGAAGGGACAGGCAAGTCCGGGATGACAAAAAGGCACCCTACTTCACCACCACAACCCGCTGCACGGCTTCAAACGTATCACATTGTCATCCCTGCGTACGCAGGGATCCAGAGGAGGTCAAATCGTTGTACAAATCCTGCCACTCCGGATTAAACTGATCGATTAATTTCAGTTTCCATAGTCTTTTCCAACGCTTTAGTTGTTTCTCGCGTTTAATAGCATTCTCAATGTCGTTAAAAGGTTCGAAATAGACGAGGGAATGGACCTGGTACTTCTTCGTAAAGCCCACTATTACATCGTTTTTGTGTTCGGCGACGCGCCGGTACAGGTCGTTGGTTACACCTATATAAAGCGTACCATTACGGCTGCTGGCTAATATGTACACAAAATACTGATCCATAATATCGACATACGGATTGCATTACAGCATCACTGGATTCCTGCGTTCGCAGGAATGACAAATAAACCTCACTTCACCACCACAACCCGCTGCACCGCTTCCGATATGTCCGTCTCTAAGCGGATGAGATACGTACCGGAGGAGAAGTTGGATGCATTCCAGAAGTAGGTTTGAGAACCAGGTGGCTGGAGACCCTGTGCTAATAACCGGCGCTGAAGCACCGGTCTACGGTAAGAACAACCCCCATGAATGGGGATTCTCTGGATCCCGGATCGGAGTCCGGGATGACAAATGGGCGCCTTTACTTCACCACCACAACCCGCTGCACGGCTTCCGTTACGTCAGTCTCTAAACGGATGAGGTAAGTACCCGAGGAGAAGTTAGACGCATTCCAGAAGTAGGTTTGAGAGCCAGGCGGTTGGAGACCCTGTGCTAAGGTGGTGACTTTCTGGCCGAGCAGGTTGTAAACGGCGAGTGTAGCTTTTTGTGGATAGGGGAGGTTAAAGGTAACCCAGGTGATAGGATTGGCGGGATTTGGGCCCAATCCAATATGTATGCAAGGACGGGGGTATTTTTGGTAAGGTGGTGGGGTAAATGAAGAAGTATCACCAGTGGTGTTGCGGAAGAAGAGGAGACCGCCGTCACTGGTACCAAGAAACAGATCGAAATCCAGATCACCATCAATATCTGTAAGAAATGGTGTGTACACATATGAATTAAGACTATCCAGAAACTCTTCGGTCTCTAAAACCATATTAGGGGTTCGCGGATTGCCACGATTACGGTAGAAGAACAGGTTTTCCTGCTGTGGATCCATAATAAGTAAATCTAAATCATCATCCTCATCCAAATCTGCAAAACTGAATCCGCGCCACATACCGTTTCTTTGAATCCCCTGCCATTGGTTGGATTGCAGCACGAAGTTGGGCCATAGAGGTCCACCGTCATTTCGGTAATAGAAAAAATGGTCGGTATCGTCGGTAACAAAGAGATCATAATCTCCATCCGCATCGATATCTGCTAAGACGGGAAGGGTGTTCACATCGAAATCGGGATTTGTCACGAATGCTGGATTTTCTAATTCTAATTGCGGATGCGTTGGTGTTCCATTGTTTAAATACAGTGATATATTTGGAGTAGGGATAACTGCCTCACCGCAGATAAGGTCATAATCACCATCATCGTCGATATCCACGAAAAAGGGCTTGATTCCAGGTTCTTGGACACCTTGAAATCCTTCCTCCATAAATGAAAAGTCAGGATCAGAAGGATTGCCGTTATTTTGAAGGTATAATAATCTGTTTGTAGAACCCACAATGAGATCAAGTACCTGATCGCCGTTTATGTCTACTATTTGGGAGAATACAGGGAAATATCCCATATCCAGGGTCAGGTAGTTTTTCGTAGCCAATTCAAACTGATGATTTTCCGGCGTCCCGGTATTCTCATAGAAAAAGACGTCTCCCATTAAACTGGAAGAGGTGGCATCTCGCCCCACGAACAAATCGTAGTCTCCGTCCCCGTCGATGTCGGCGAATTCGGGGGAAGAGTATTCTCCTACATCTATGCTGTCGAAGAAATCTGTTACAAACACGAAGTCGCAGGTATCCGGTGTGCCGTCATTGCGGTAGTACCAGATCTTGCCGTAGCGTTCGCCAATGAAGAGGTCGTAATCCTCATCTGAATCAATATCTATGAAGGTCGGATCAGAATACCCTCCCACGTTTATATCGAACCAATAATCATCCTCTAAATTAAATACATAACTTTCGGGTGTTCCAATGTTTCTATAATATTGCAGATGACCTTGATATTCACCACATATTAGATCGCCATCGTTATCAGTATCAATGTCGATCAATGCAACATGGGTACCTACTGCGTAGAATTCAACGGTACGAAGGGTTTCTGGAACTGATATAAACGCTGGAGACACTGGTGATCCTAAATTCTCTACATATGTAACATATCCACTACCGATCACCGCGTCCAGATCCCCATCAGCATCCAGATCCCAAAAATCCGGATTTGAACGTCCAAATGAATTAATAGTCCGGAGAGAATCATATTGTGCTGAAATCCAACTAAATTGAGGTATATTGGAAGTACCAATATTTATGGCGTGAGCTACATTGCCGGAATATTCACCAATAAACA
>CBDUWK010000066.1:0-8870 GCA_965370905.1 uncultured bacterium
GACTTTACCGAGATCAGGCGTGAGCCAGGCATAATTGATGCCGTTGCCGGCATCAGTGTATATTGGCACCCAGACAAAAAACATCCATATCGAAACGGTTAAGTCGTAAGTTACGTCGTTGCGGACGCGCAATGTTTCGAAGTCTCCGTAAGGCACTTGCACTGTCCCATAGGCGTCCACCTGGCTGTTCATGGTGGCGTAAAGTTCAATACGAATGTCGCCTTCCGGGATCGTAATAACTTCATCCAGGTTTAGTGTGTTCGACCAGGTATTACCCATTTGCAGGGGAAACAGGTACTGGTTGAGTATCGGCGTCAGAAAGAAATCCACGGTCTGTCCCTCATAAGTTGTTTCTAAAGCCCATACGATGAAGCGAGATGGCGCCAGATAACAATACATCTTTCCCGGCTCGTTAATTCCCCCGATATTCAACTGGTCTGTCTGAATGACGACGTTTGCGCGGCTGTACTGAGGCGGCGAAGTTGATGGATCCAAGAGCAGATCTGTGGTGATAGTTGTGGTACTACCAGTAGTAAAATCCCAGACCTGTGGGCCGCCCGGCGTTCCTACGTTTACCGGGATGGAATCGCCCGATTCGGTGTAATACTCAAATTGGGATCCGGGCGTACGCGGCAAATCGCGCCCGATGATCGTGATTTGAGCGTATGCAGTGAGATTCAGCAACGTCAATGCTGCCATAAAAACGATAACAGTTCGTTTCATTCTGCCTCCTTTATCAGGATTGTTAAGATTTACTGGAGCGGGAATGGGGGTAACAAATCATGCGCGGACGATTATTCCCGAGGTCATATAAAGTTGAAAAGTTAAAACTTAAATATAATAAAATTTAGAGCGAAAGTCAACGATAAATTGAAATATGGAAAAAGGAAAAAGAAAAATGGAAGATGGAAAAAAGAAGATGGGTGGGATTGGGGGGGGGGGGGGTGGGAGGTGTCTGAATCACGGATTCACGCGGATTTTATGGATTGCGCGGATAATTGCGTAGGGGTCGGTCTTGCGCCGACCCTTTATAGTTCCGTCAGGATGCAATTACTGATGGCACGGTTAATTCAACCCTACTTGCTGATTATACGGAAAGAGAGTACGGGGAAAAGAGGAAGGTCACTTTTTAGTTTCGGCGCTATCAGACAGCCCAGGGAGACGTTGAAGAAGTTATTCCTGCTGAGGGAGCCTCTTAGACCGATGGCGAATAATCCTGAATGGAAATCAGCTATAGCACCTGTAAACACTGGACTTGTACTGGAGCCGGGTATAATGATTTTAGTGTAATTATAACCGCAAGAGGCGTAGAACGGCGACCGCCATAAACGCCCTTCAATAGCCAATGTAGTTGCGAATCCAAGAGTTAGCAGCGCGTCCCAGGTCAGGAGATAAGCAGGCATCTGATCCTGTGAGCGTTTTAAGACGTATTCTAACCGATAACCCAGGATATAAGGAAAACCTGTCTGAACTCCTGCCTTAATCCTGTGCTGCGGTGAATCCCTATCTTCTGTATTAATAGTAAGTGTGTTTTCCACCTTTGCGCTGTCCGGTCGCGAATCGGATTGCGCGAGAGAGGATACGGGTAGGATAATCAACAGCAACAGAGCTAATAGGCGATAGAAATGGAACATATTATTAATCATTCTTCTCAGTAGCAAAATATAATAAAATCTGAAGAGAAAGTCAACTATTTAAGTGAAATACCTATTCTTGATCGAAAGAAATGCCAGCGCTTTTGCAAACATGAACCTCGCGAAAAACACTTGTCTTGGATAAAAATAAATCGTATATTTAATATTTTGAAATATCGAGGAAAGATCATGAGAGACAAAATTCACCCTCAATACAACATGGCCACCATTCGCTGTGCCTGTGGTAACGAGTTCGTCACCCGTTCCACCGTCGGTGACATGAAAATCGACATCTGCGCCAAATGCCATCCCTTCTTCACCGGCAAGCAGAAGTTGATCGACACCGCGGGGCGTGTGGACAAGTTCATGAGGAAATACCGGCGGGAAAGCGGCAGCGCCTGATATCATGCCTACCGGCATTCAAGATAAATCCCGTCCCAAGGTCGGTGGTCAGGCCATAATCGAAGGTGTGATGATGCGCAGTCCCGAACGACTTAGCGCTGCAGTCCGTCTTCCTGACGGCAAGATCACGCATAAGATCTGGGAGAGTGCAGCCTGGTCCAAGCGCAATAAGTTCTTCGGTTGGCCTGTGATCCGAGGCGGGGTATCCCTGGCTGAGGCGCTTGTTCTGGGAATTCGCACCCTGAACTGGTCCGCTGATCAAGCACTCGAGTTTGAGAAAGGACAGCAGAAAAAGGCAAAGGGTGTCTGGGATTCGCTCGGTCTGGCTGCGACCATAATATTTGCGGTATTCTTAGCGCTGCTGTTATTCATGTGGCTGCCATACCAGTTGGCAAATCTGCTGAATACCGGTGAAAACCAAGCGCTCTTCCATCTGGTTGCCGGCACCACGCGGATCGTCTTTTTCCTGGCTTATGTATGGATTATATCCCGTCTGAAGGACGTTCGACGCGTTTTTCAGTATCACGGCGCCGAGCATCAGGCGATCTACACCTACGAACAGGACGAGGAGTTGAACGCTGACAACGCGCGCCGCCAATCTCGCTTTCATCCCCGCTGTGGAACCAGCTTCATTTTAATCGTTGCCCTGTTGACTATGATGATATTCGTAATTTTCGACGTCATCGTGGTCTCGGTTTGGGGTTCCTATTCCAGCGCTCTGGTAAGGCTTCTGGCACATCTGCCCTTCCTGCCGTTGGTGGCAGGTGTTTCATATGAAATCCTGCGGTTATCGGATCGTTTCAGCGATACGCCCCTGGTGCGTTTGTTGATCTCGCCGGGGCTGGCGTTACAGCGTATGACTACCCAACCACCTGATGACGGGCAGCGTGAGGTGGCGTTGATCGCTTTGAAAATGGCTTTACCCCAAGTACAGGCCTTAGAAGAGACAGAGCCGGAGTACTATAAACAAGCAAATTGATTCTGTTGCTCGACATACGATTGTCAACAGGAATGCTATTTGCCCTTATCTGTTTCTTGAACAGTTCTGCATATGCAGACGCACGAAAGCTTGAATCTCGCGCGATAGTGTGGTGAAAACCTTGCATTTTTTCTGCAAGCATTGCCGTTAAAATACATTTAATATTTGTCCCTGTATGCTGGTTATCCTGATACTCACTCTGTCGCTTATAGCATACGGTATCTGGGAGTTCCACCTCCATCAACGGAATCTTTTGGCTATCCCTATCCGCATTCATGTCAACGGCACGCGCGGGAAATCTTCCGTTGCCAGGCTGATTGCTGCCGCGTTGCGTGCCGGAGGTTACCGCACTTTTGCCAAGACCACTGGTACCCTCCCGAGAATCATTGACGACAAGGGTTTGGAGGTTCCCATTCTCCGACCCACCTATATGCCCAATATCATCGAACAGGTCAAGATTATCCGTTACATGCGTAGGCGCAAGCCCGAAGCAATAGTGATTGAATGTATGGCAGTACAGCCCGAATACCAATGGATATGCGAGCACCGCATGGTGAAGTCCACCATTGGAGTTATTACTAACGCTCGACCCGATCATCTCAGAGAAATGGGACCTACGCTTGAGAACGTCACCCGTTCCCTGATGAATACATATCCCACTGAAGGGCATGTTTTTACCGCAGAGCAGAAGATGCTCCCCATGATGAAGGCGGAAGCGAACAAAAGAGGAATAGAGATCCATGCGGTATCTCGAGATATGATCTCTCCCGAAGCCATGCTGAACTTCAATCATCTCGAGTATCGTGAAAACGTGGCCCTGGCTCTAGCTATCGCTCGCCATTTGGATATCCCGGAAGATAAAGCTATGGCGGGGATGCACAAGTCGTATCCGGACGCCGGCGCTTTACGCATGTACAGCGTGCGCGAAGAAGATAAAGAGATCCGTTTTATAAATGCGTTAGCTGCCAACGATCCTGAGTCTACTCTGGCAACCTGGCAAAAAGTCAGAAGAGTCTACACCGAAGCAACAACCGTTATCATTCTATTAAACACACGTGCGGATCGTTTCGACCGTTCCGTTCAGTTACTGGAGATGATTAGTGGGAGAGTGAAGTACGATTACATTATCTCTATTGGCGAAAAAACCTCCATGCTGGGGCAATATTACCGCAGCTATAATATAAATAAGTCCAAAGTCGTGGAAATGGGGCTGACAACTACAGATGCTGTTTATCATAAGGTTGTCGAACTCACCGAAAACCGCAGCTTAGTGCTGGCGGTCGGGAATATGGGCGCTGGTGGTCTGGCGGTCGCGCAATATTTTCGTGAAAAGGGAAAAACAAAGGAAAGTTAAAGTGGTTGATCTCGCGGTTGGATTAGGGGTAGTTTTCAGTTTACTGTTCAATGAATTCTTCGGAGTTGCAGCCGGAGGTATAGTAGTTCCCGGATACGTTGCTCTGCAACTGCACGATCCCTACCAGGTCTTTGGTACTTTGATGGTCGCATTTCTCACGTTTCTGGTCTTGCGTGCCAGCTCTCACTTCATATTTATTTATGGCCGTCGCCGCATGGTACTGGCGATTCTGATCGGTTTTCTTTTAGGCTACCTCTCCCGGCAGCTTGTTCTCCATAATCTTTTCGATATAGATATAAGATTCCAGGCGGTAGGATTTATTATTCCGGGACTAATTGCTAACTGGATGGAACGGCAGGGTCTTTTTCAGACGATTGCGGGTGTGATTATCGCTGCATCCGCCGTTCGCCTCCTCCTTATGGTTATCACCGGCGGAGAAATTCTTTAATATGTACAGACCATCTATTAAATCGAGACGCACACTGGCTACTCTCATGGTTGTGTCAGTCGGGCTCTTTTATTGGGCGGTCAGCAGCAGAGTTCCAGTCAAACAGCCCTATCACGATATTAAGATGGAAGCTTCCGAGAGAATGGTCAAGGCTTTGGAAGTGCTCCGCAAAGATCGTGTTGACGCAGGTTGGGCGTTGGATGACGTCAATGACCCCAATCAATCGGCTATAATTGGCGTTCAATATAGCCTGATAACTACCACTGAAGCTGATCTGGGATCCAAACTGACTACCATCAATCCGAACTTTGCTGCCGTAATAATACAAATGCTTAAAGATGCGGGCGTCAAAGCGGGCGATAAAGTTGCCGTTGCCTTCAGCGGTTCATTTCCTGCGTTGAATATTGCGGTAACAATAGCATGTGAGGTGTTGGACGTAGAGCCAGTTATAATTACTTCTGTGGCTTCATCCATGTGGGGAGCAAACGAAGTTGAGTTCACCTATTTAGATATGGAGTCAATACTGATAAGAGAAGGTATATTACAACGCCGAACCATCGCCGCCTCAATTGGCGGTGGAGATGATATAGGCCGATCCCTGTCCCAGGCAGGTAGAGCGGCGATCGAGGATGCGATAACGCGCAACGAAATCATTCATGTTGTCCCCAGTTCGCTCGAAGATTCCCAGGAACAGCGCCGCATGATTTACAGGCAGTTTTTTGAAATCAGATCGTGTGCTGCCTTTATCAATGTGGGCGGAGGCGTTTCTGTGCTCGGCCATAGCGCTAACGGCGGATTAATACCTCCAGGATTAAACACAACTTATCTTCAACTTAATTACCCTGCACGCGGTCTCATTCACGAATACTGGGAGCAGGGAGTGCCAATTATTCATCTACTCAATGTCAGCCAGATTGCAGATCAATACGGTTTACCGCAATCCCCTGTGCCACTTCCACCGGTGGGATCCGGGGAAATTTTTACCGTCGATAAACATAACCTTGCAATTGCCTGGATTTCGGTTGTCATTCTCTTCGGAATGTTACTGGCGATTTTACTGCTGGATCGCGATAAACATAAACTCTGGGAACAGGGCGTCGACCCGGATACTCTGATTTGAAAGAAAACGGGAGGATTGTTTAGTGATCCTTATGCAGGGCTCACGCAAATTATCCGAGCAATCCATGACGCCTTATATTGGTATAATATAAATGAAAAGAATAACCGTTTACATCTTTTGCCTGCTGGTAATTCAAGGCCTGTCGGTAACTTTGACCGAAGCACAAAACGGTTTTGTATGGAAATCCTTTAAGCCTGATAAAAGCCCCAAACCGGTTAAAGCGCTGGTCATGGGTAAACGGCTTAACTACTATCCCCTCGAGAAGGGTGAAGAAATATTCGTAACCCTGGAAGGACCGACACAGCTGCGCGTATTGTCACGTATCGAATTCGGAACTGATTTCGGGGGGGAGAAGAGTTACTACCTGCGTTGCGAACGTGAGTATGGTAAGACAAGTCGATTCCGTCGCGTTACCACAGCATCTGCCACCGCCACGCTGGCTTATGATCCTGCAATACATCTGGGCGCTTCCCGCAGTGTTTATCTGAAAGTTCCGGCTGGAAGGCACACTTATCGTTTCTATGTCGGATCGAAATCGACATACAGGTTATACCTCCGCTTTTATGAGAGAAAGGTTGCTCTCCAGACTGAATCTGAAACCATTGCCCTCACACCTTCGCAATTCTCTACTGAAATACCTCTGGTTGTAAACGAAGAACAAGTATCATATTATCGCGTCGGTCACCAGGATTCCCTGACCTTAAACGTTATCGGTCCCACCTCGGTTAAAGTTCTGGCACGGTTGGAATTCGATCCAACCATGTTCGCGGATCAAAAGTTTCGCATACGAGTATTAGAAGATGGCAACGAAAAGCAGGTTTACCCACTCCGGTCTGCTCCTTCGGAAGTCGCCCAATATCTTGAAATGAGCGAAACTGTAGTTGGAAAGGGCGCTAAATTTTTCATCGAGGTTCCGAGGGGAAAACATGAATACCAATTTGAGATTATAGATAACGGCCGCAATGTCTTGCTGCGCTTTTATCTGCCTGTAAAGGATATGAATAACAATCTTTAGATTTATGCATAGAAGTTCATTTAACGTCTCTTCAGTTCTGGTCTTAATTTGCATACTCGCTATCTCACCTCCATCCTTTTCCAAGGGTGAACTCCCCCTCACTCTCAAGGTTAGCTATTCCAGTGCATATGATGATAACATCCTCAATTACTCCAACCGCGACCTGGATCGTTTCGAAAACAATGCTGAATCCTACCCTTCTGAAATAACCACCACCGACGACTGGATCAACACCTTCAACCTGAGGGCCTATAACGATTTCAACCTCGGGCGCAAGTTTAAATTCCGCCCTTATTATTCCTATAGGATATCGCTTAATGCGGTAAATCAGGTAAAAAATCTACAGTCTCATTATTTCCTCGCACGTTTTTCTTATAAGTATCGAGCTTACCTTTATATGCAATATTCTTATGTACCCGGTTATTACCTGCGCATTTACAGGGATCGCGATCTGGACGAGTACCATACCTGTGACTTCAATTCATATCGACCCTCGCTGAGACTGCGTTTCCGCCAACCGCCATACCAGATAGAGGGGCAGCTTGGTCGCGAGTTTATATATTATAACAAATATTTCACCGAATACGATTCTGAAGGAACTTACTGGGGAATTAAAGGCTCATATAAAACGCCTATTAATTTGAACCTTTCGCTGGGTTACCAGCTTAAAACCAGCGATAACGTCGGTTTCGATCAAAATATACAAGTTTCACCTGCGGAGTTGGTGGAAGACACGGAGTATGGCGATAGCTCTTATGAAGAAGATCGCTTTAGAATAAATCTCTCCTATCCACTCCCTCTCAAAGCGCCCTGGGATTGGGAATTGGGATTGGACTATCAGCGACGCATAAGATACTACCAGAGCGAGCTGAACCTGAGCGACGATCCCTTTCATACCGGTCGGGAGGATGACCGTATTCTGATAACGCCCAGCATCAAATTTTCTTCATCCTTCGATCTCGACTTCAAACTTGAATATACCTACGATCAACGCGAAACCGATTCACCTGAGCCTTCAGTTTCAAGTGTGAAAAACTTCAAGAACCACACCATTGAGCTGACCGTAACTTATCAGATACTCTGATATGTATCTCCGCTCAGGCATTCTTATACCCCCTATGACGACCCTGCGGAAATTTCTTTCGTTAATTTCTTTACTGGCCGTAGTCTTATTTCTCGGTGCAACAGGATATACTCTGATTGAAGGTTGGTCATTTGCCGACAGCTTTTATATGACGGTGATAACCATCGCTACTGTCGGTTTCAAAGAGGTTGCTGAACTCTCTCCGGTCGGGAAAATATATACGATATTCGTCATCCTCGTCGGTGTCGGAGTTATGGGATTTACCCTTTCTAATTTCACCGCCTTCATGGTTGGCGGGCAAGTACGTAAATTGTTACGGGCCGGAAAAATGCAGAAAAGATTAATGAAACTTAGAAAACATTACATAGTCTGTGGAGCGGGCAGAATGGGATATGAAGCCATTCGCGAACTGCGCCACGAACGTAATGACATTGTGGTCATAGAGCACGATCCCGAGATCGTGCAGAAGCTGGATGATGAAGGTATTGCCATAGTTAGCGGAGATGCTACTGAGGACGATACGTTGCGTCGAGCTGGGGTGGAACATGCTAAGGGATTGCTAGCTGTTCTACCCGATGACGCTGAAAACGTATATGTCTCCCTCTCCGCGCGCGGTCTGAATCCGGATCTTTTCATCATAGCACGTGGCACTGACGTCGATGCGGAGAAAAAACTCTTAAAAGCCGGTGCTAATCGCGTTATTTTACCCTACCAGATCGGTGGCAGACGCATGGCTTCAATTCTCTGCCGCCCTGAAATCGTAGATTTCTTAGACGTGATGATGGGCAAAGATGAACTTTCTCTGCGTATGGAGATAGTCAAAGTTGCAGAGAA
>CBDUWK010000067.1:0-8774 GCA_965370905.1 uncultured bacterium
AAATACCTGATTTGGCGCGATTGAAGCCCCTTAATCGCTCCAGCTCCAAAGCGCTGGCGCCATCTGCTTCTGCTTTTTGTACCAGCTCGGAAAATCTGCTCTTTATCATCCTTGTTGGTCCAATTTTCAGAAGAGTCAGAACCGTATCGTCATCACCGGCTGCAATGACTGCCTCTTTGTAACTATCACTGGCAGAAGATTCCACGGAACACGCGAAACGCGTACCCATCTGAATGCCCTCCGCGCCCAGAGCTAATGCGGCGGCCATACCCCTGCCGTCAGCAATTCCCCCTGCCGCCACGACCGGAATGCTTACAGCATCGACAACCTGTGGAACCAGGCTCATTGTAGTTACTGCCTCCAGCGCGTTGTGCCCCCCGGCTTCGGTGCCTTCAGCCACTACGGCATCGACTCCTCGCCCCTCAGCTTTTAACGCAAGCTTGACAGTTGGTACCACATGGACTACTAACGCCCCGGCTTCGTGAAATATATCAGTATATTTCCCCGGATTTCCGGCTGAAGTGCATATGATTTTCACTCCTTCATCCAGCGTAACCTGAACCAGATCTGGTGAATGTTTGTAAATGATCGGTATGTTGACACCGAATGGTCGATCCGTTTTCCCCCGACACTTGCGTATGTGGTGCCGGAATAGTTCCCGATCCATCGAGCCACCGCCGATTAATCCCAGTCCACCGCAATTCGATACCGCCGCAGCGAGCTTATAACCTGCCGCCCATACCATCCCGCCCTGGATGATGGGATAACGAATCCCTAAAAGCTCAGTTATCCGTGTATTAATATGTTTCAATGCTGGTCACGTCCTTGAACCGGGATCGGATATCATCTGTTTCACAATTATCTACGTGCATTCTGAACAGAATGTTTGTATTGCAGCATTTGCTGAGGTTCATCTACAACCAAATAAAGCCTGCAAAATTATAGCAAATAAAAAAGCCGCAGTCGCGGCTTTTGATATTAAATGTGTTATACTATCCCTTCTTCTGCGCTTCTTTCAATATGCTCTTGCCGATAACCACCCGCTGAATCTGGTTTGTGCCTTCATATATTTGAGTGATCTTGGCGTCACGCATGTATTTCTCGATGGGGTATTCGTGCATGTAGCCGTAACCGCCGAAAAGCTGCACTGCATCGGTTGTCACCTGCATGGCCACGTCTGAACACTTCAGCTTTGACATCGCTGATAGCTTGGATATGTTCTTCTCACCTGCGTCGATGGAACGGGCGGCTTTGTAGAGCAGAGCGCGTGCCGATTCAATTTCAGTGCCCATGTCGGCGAGCATCCACTGTATACCCTGAAAATCCGCTATAGCCTGACCGAATTGCCGGCGCTTCCTCACGTAATCGACTGCCAGATCGAAAGCTCCCTGAGCTATACCTAACGCCTGTGCGGCTACTCCCGGACGCGAACGATCCAGGGTCTGCATCGCGATTATAAAACCCCGCCCCGGCTTGCCCAGCAAGTTCTTTTTGGGAATCTTGCAATCCTGAAAGATCAATTCACAAGTCTTCGAAGCCCTGATCCCAAGCTTGTCCTCTTCTTTACCATACGAAAATCCCGGAGTTCCATCCTCAACCACGAACGCCGAAGTTCCCATGATGCCTTTGTCGGGATCGGTGGAAGCAATTATGGTGTACACCTTGGCCACGCCGCCATTGGTGATAAGGTGCTTCATCCCATTTAAAACGTAATGATCGCCTTCTTCCCTGGCAATGGTCTTCATATTCGAAGCATCGGAACCGGCTTCCGGTTCGGTCAAACCGAAGCCCGCTAATATCTCGCCGTTAGCTAATTTGGGCAGCCAACGCTGTTTCTGTTCCTCGGTGCCACCGATTATTATAGGAAAGGTTCCCAGCGCAGTAGCCGCCACAGCTAAAGCGATTCCGCCGCATGCACGGGAGAGCTCCTCGGTGATTAACACCAACTCCATTACCCCGCCGCCGATACCGCCATATTCTTCCGCGATATAGGAACTGTAAAATCCCGCCTGCGAAAACGCTTCCACTATTTCCCAGGGAAACCTGCCTTCGCGGTCGCATTCCGCGGCGATCGGTCGCACTTTTTCTTCAGCCATACGCCGCGCCATTTTGCGCAATTCTAATTGATCTTCAGTTAAGAAGTCGGACATGAATGACTCCGAATATGATACTAGAATGATTATTTGCTTATATCCAGGTGCAGTTTCCTGGAATTAACTTTTAACACCCATCTCAGATAAGCTGGCTTCCGCCGCCATCTGCTCAGCCTCTTTCTTCGTTCGACCCTTGCCGGTACCTAAAACTTCAACTCCTAACCGGACTTCTACTAAAAACCGCTTATCATGGTCAGGCCCCGATTCCTCCAGAACCACGTACTCAGGTGGTTCTCCGCCTCTGCTCTGGGCGTATTCCTGGAGGATGCTCTTAAAGTTTCTGTGGGATTTTTCGGATAGGATAGTATCGGTTTCAGAGAATAGGAAACGTGCCACAAAATTTCGAGCGGGTTTTAATCCCCCGTCGCGGTAGATTGCGCCTATCAAAGCCTCGAAGGTATCCTCCAGAATAGAATCCCGGTCACGACCCCCGGACCTGGCTTCGTTCTCACTAAGAAGTAGATAGTATCCGAGATTGATCTTGCGAGCCTGATCTGCTAACACCGATCCGCTCACAATAGTGGATTTTGTGGTGGTCAGACTCCCTTCATTATCGTCGGATTGAGTTTTGTAAAAATATTCAGAAGCGAGGAGGTTGAGAACAGAATCACCCAAAAATTCCAACCGTTCATTGGATGAAGCGCGTGTCTCCCCGGTAATGTCAAGATACGATCTATGTTTAAGCGCCTTTAGCAATAACTCAGGGTGACGGAACTTATATCCAATCTTTTGTTCTAAATCTTTCAGCTGCTCGCGGAGTTCCTTTGGTACTTCAGAGTTTTTCCACTTACGCAATCTCAATGGATTCACTCTCTTCTACTCGCGAAATTGACTGTAGATCAAACACGCGTTGTGCCCCCCAAATCCGAAAGCATTGTTTAGTGCAGTACGAATTTTACGCTCCTTGGGATCGTTTGGAGTGACGTCTAGATCGCATTCGGGATCAGGAGTGTTATAGTTGATCGTGGGTGGCACGATGCCATTTTGTATGGCATGTATGCATGCCACCGACTCCACCGCCCCGGCGGCTCCCAACAGGTGTCCTGTCATCGATTTGGTAGAGCTGACGCTCAACTTATAGGCGTATTCACCAAATACCGTCTTCAGCGCCTCGGTTTCGGTTTTGTCGTTGTAGGCGGTCGAGGTGCCGTGCGCGTTTACGTAGTCTATGTCCTCTGGATTTAAACCCGCATTATTAAGTGCTTGCCGCATGGCGCGAACTGCACCTTCTCCACCGGGAGCCGGCGCGGTTATATGATGAGCATCAGCGGAAAATCCGAGTCCGCTAAGTTCACAGAGGATCTTGGCGCCGCGGCTTTTAGCGTGCTCCAATGTCTCCAAAACCAGTACACCTGCACCTTCCCCCATGACGAATCCATCTCTGTCAAGGTCAAACGGACGGCTGGCGTGCTCCGGGTCATCATTCCGCGTGGAAATGGCTCTCATGGCATTAAATCCTGCCACACCCATTGGAGTAATAGCGCCCTCCGATCCGCCTGCAACCATGGCGTCCGCATCACCGAACTGCAGGTGGCGCATCGCCGCGCCGATTGCGTGGCTTCCTGTGGCACAAGCTGAAACGGTGGCATAGTTGAGGCCGCGAAGCTGATATTTAATGGAAATATGGCCCGCAGCTATGTCAGAAATCATGGTGGGAATGAAAAACGGACTTATGCGTCTGGGACCACTTTTTATAATTTCCCTGGTCTGCTCTTCGAATACCAGTATACCACCAATTCCTGATCCGATTATGATGCCTACTCGATCTTTATCGCGGGTGTTCTCACTTACCCCGGATTCTTGTAAAGCCTGATCAGCAGCCGCAATGGCATAATGACAGAATGGATCCATGCGCTTTGCTTCGCGCGGGTGAAGATATTTAGATATGTCGAAATTTTTAACCTCGCATGCGAAATGTGTGGCATGGTCGACAGGATCAAAGTGAGTGATGGGAGCAGCTCCGCTCCGGCCGGAAATCAGTCCCTCCCAGAACTCTGAAGTAGTGTTGCCAATAGGAGTGACCGTGCCCAAGCCGGTTACAACGACTCGGTGTTGCATGATATGTCCAGATTATTCAATGGTGATTAACTCTCGATACGATCTTTCAAATAGTTGATAGCATCGCCGACTGATGTCATCTTCTCGGCATCCTCTTCCGGAATTTCGATATCAAACTCTTTCTCAAATGCCAGGACCAACTCAACGGTTCCCAGCGAATCTGCACCGAGATCGTTTATAAAGGATGCTTCAGGAACAACCTCAGCCATGTCCACACCGAGTTCGTTGACGATGATTTCTTTTACTTTGTCTTCAAGTGCCATGATTTCCTCCGAAGAAGTTAGATCTTTCTATTTTCTTGTATTAATTTTCCAGTAATGCAGCAAGTGCGTCGAGAGCATCGACTGTGCCTACCTGAATTCCTCGTACACCGCGGTCGATGCGTTTCAACAGGCCGGTCAGCACCTGGCCTGGGCCGACTTCCAGGAAAGTATCGGCGCCAGCAGCTATCATTCCCGAGATCGTGTGCATCCACAAAACCGGAGATAACAATTGATCTTTAAGTGCACTCCTGATTTCATCAGGTTCGCTGAGAGGCTTGGCATTTACATTGGCGTAAACTGGGAATTTTGGCTTTCTGATTTCCAAGTCATCGAGTGCGCTGAAAAGAGCCTCCTTTGCCGGTTCCATAAGTGGTGAATGAAATGCCCCCGACACTACCAGTTCCTTTACCATTTTAGCGCCGGCATCCTTGGCCAGCTCCATTCCCTTCCTCACTCCCTCTATGCTGCCAGAAATGACAACTTGCCCGGGTGAATTAAAGTTTGCAGGCTGTACTATCCCGGTTGCAGAAGCTTGTTCACAGATATCGCGCACCTGCTTTTCCTCTAACCCGATAACTGCTGCCATCGTTCCCGGATTTTTTTCTCCGGAATACTGCATCCCTTCGCCGCGTATCTTCACTACTTTCAGAGCAGATTCAAAATCTATCGCGCCCGCCGCGAAAAGAGCCGAATATTCCCCTAAACTATGACCCGCGGCCATCCCAGGGAATATACATCTATCACCAAGTATTTCGGCTATGACTGCGCTGTGTACAAAAAGAGCAGGCTGTGTGTACCGCGTCTGTTTGAGCGTCTCTTCAGGTCCTTCAAAACATATCGTGGACAGAGATGCTCCCATTATTTCATCAGCTTGTTTAAATCGGTCTTTCGCCCCGTGAAAAGCGTTATAAAGATCCTTTCCCATTCCCACTACTTGGGAGGCCTGCCCGGGACAGAGAAAAGCTAATTTTGACATCTCTTATCTTCTCCTTAAAACTTGACCACTGCTGAAGCCCAGGTAAAACCGCCACCGAATACCACTAACAAGCAGATCATCCCCGGTTGCAGACGACCATTTCTGCGAGCTTCATTCAAGGCTATGGGAATCGACGCTGAAGATGTATTGCCATAACGATCTATGTTTATCATCACCTTTTCTCGAGGAATGCCGAATCTCTTAGCAGTACCTTCAATTATGCGTATGTTCGCCTGATGAGGAATTAGTAAATCTACGTCGCTGCTCTTCAGACCTGCCTCATCAAGAGCCCTTTGTGCTGAATTACTCATCGCTTTGACCGCGTGTAAAAACACTTCCGGACCAGCCATCTTCAGGTAATGATCCCTATTATCCACGGTCTCATGAGATGCAGGAGCTACTGTGCCACCACCGGCGCTATAGAGCAGGTGCGCCAACCGTCCGTCCGATCCAATATATGTAGACATTATGCCACGTTCGCCATCAGATGGCACTAAAACGGCCGCACCCGCGCCATCGCCAAAAAGAACGCAGGTATTGCGGTCTTCCCAGTCCGTCATGTGTGACATCGATTCAGCTCCGATGACCAGAATGTTCCGATATCTTCTGCTCGTAATCATGGTATCGGCAATGCTTAAGCCATATACGAAACCGGAGCATGCTGCTCCAATATCAAATGCTGCCGCATTTATGGCGCCTAACTTGGCTTGGACAAAAATTGCAGTGGCAGGGAAACGCATGTCGCCGGATACAGTTCCCAGCAGGATCAAATCGATATCCGCTGCAGCCACACCTGCATCCTCGAGGGCTTGTTGAGCGGCGCTCGTACAGAAATCGGAGGTATTTTCATCAGGAGATTTTATCCTTCTCTCGTGAATACCGGTCCGCTCGACAATCCACTCGTTCGTGGTATCCACTATTTTCTCCAGATCGTAGTTGGTGAGGATCTTATCCGGTACGCTGTGACCAGTACCTATGATCATCGATCCTGGTTTCAAAATTTTTCTCCTGATGTACGGCGCCGGAAGCGGTCGAAGAGAGCTTTAGTCTTTATGATCGCAGACCAGTGGCCAATCGAGGTTAATTGTTCGGCAATTCTATCATTAACGCGCAGGCTGGCCATCTTCGTAGCCTCCCCGATAGCGCTCATAATCGCCTTTGAGCTGGAATGACCATGACAGATGATGGAAATACCGTTTACACCTAACAGGGGAACCCCACCGAACTCTTGGTAGTCGAACGATTTGATTACACTCTTCAGCCACTCCGGGTCGCCGCTACTCTTTGAACTCTGCTCATCGCAGCAGTGTTTTAGCATCTGAGGTATGGATTCTGCGAATTTCAAGAGAACGTTGCCCATAAATCCATCGCAGACTATAACGTCCGCTTGACCTTTATAGATATCTCTGCCTTCGATATAGCCTATGAAATTTAATTCAGGAATAATTTCGAGAAGTTCGTAGGCGTCTCTGGTAACTTGAGTTCCTTTACTGCTCTCTTCGCCGTTGGATAACAGCGCGATTGTAGGCTCTTCAAGACCGTCTAAGTGTCGTCGAAAAATTGCGCCCATGGCGGCAAATTGCACCAGATGGATCGGCCGGCATGTCGCGTTAGCCCCAACGTCGAGTAAAAAGGTTTTGCCCTTAACAGTCGGGAAGTAACTCCCGATAGCAGGACGCAGTACACCTTCCAGCAAGCCCAGTTTCTGGATAGAGGCAACCATCTGTGCGCCAGTGCTGCCGGCTGATACTACCGCCTGAACCTTACCGCGGCGGTGAGCTTCTAAAGCAATTAGGATCGATGCATCTGGCTTAGACTCCAGAGCCTCTACAGGGTTTTCAGCTTCAGAGACGAGGCGCAATCCCTTCTGAAATGAAAACCTGTTGGGATCGCCGCCAAGTCGTTCTACCAGAGGTGATAATTCTTTCGGATTTCCAACCAGGTTGAAATGTAAATTATCCCATCGCCTCGAAGCCTCTACAGCCCCTTCGATAATTGCATCAGGCGCGTATTCTCCCCCCAATGTATCGAGGGCGATTCGCATTTCTGATTTGGCAGCGACGGTATCCTCCCTTCAGGATCCGATTATCCCCCCGTCAATGAACTTCCCCGCTCTTATTAATTGCAGAGCAGTCTATTTTTCTTTGGGGATAATTACCTTGCGATCACGATAGAAACCACAATTGGGGCAAACGTGGTGGGGAAGCTTTGGCTCACCACAACTCGGGCATTTGGTCAGCGTTGGCGCCGTGGCTTTAAAATGAGTCCGTCGTTTATCGCGTCTGGATTTCGATAATCTTCTTTTTGGAACGGCCACTTCTTAATCCGTATAATCTATGTAAATTTTATTTAATTTATCCTACGCTTTTTTGCTCTCATATTTTCTCAAATCTTGCAGTGCCTCCCAGCGAGGATCAACGGTTTCTCGCGTACACTTGCATTTCTTTTCGTTCAGGTTTGTTCCGCATTGGGAACAGAGTCCGCGGCAGTCATCGCGGCAGAGGATTTTGGATGGCACACTGAGGATAATCAGATCCCTGATTTCCTGACTTATATCCAGAGAAACCGCACCTTTGGGAATGACCGCATGCTCACGATCCGTAGCAATGCTCTCACCCTCATCGAATGTGAAGAAAAATTCACCGCCGAATTCTTGCAGCCGTGTGAAAGAACTGCCACAGCGATCGCAAGTAAAATAACCTGAGAGTTCAGCCTCCAAATCGAGGCGTAATGAATTCCCTTCTCTGGCAACTGTGGCGCGAATTAAGATGTTATCAGGAAAAGTTTCCTTATCATCTAAATATTCACCTGCCGAACAGGAATGTTCAAAGGTTTGCCGATCAAAGGTTAATCCGGATAGCTGAATCCGCATGAGTCCAAAATATAGGAAAGAACTACTTTTAAATCAAGACTTTTTTCGAGCAACAGCGTTTTAACCTGAAGGTAATAAAAACACCGTATCGAAAACCTTATGTTATTTACTTTTTTTTGATTTTTTGTCTTCTGCCTCAGGTTCAGGTACCGGTTCGGGGATTCCCATCATATAGCGGTGCATGGCTGCCGCAGCCATTTTACCGGCTCCCATAGCCAGAATTACAGTTGCCGCACCAATAACTATGTCTCCGCCAGCATACACGCCGGGTTTCGACGTGGCTGCCGTCTTATCGTCAGCTATGATGTTACCCCATTTATTGATATCTAATCCCGGGGTGGTTTGTGGGACTAATGGATTGGCGCCATTGCCGATAGAGACCACCACGGTATCCACCGCAATGTCAAACTCCGAACCCTCAATTGGTATTGGTCTGCGCCTGCCTGAAGAGT
>CBDUWK010000068.1:0-8767 GCA_965370905.1 uncultured bacterium
CTTGGGAATAATAATCTGGAAAGTATCGTTACTCTTGGTTCTCATATTGGTATCTTGGTTTGCAGAGACGGATTTATTCTGATTCCTGAATCATAGAAAAGACAAGTAGCTGACCCAATTAGTTTCGTCTGCGCGGCAGTAGTTCCTTCCTGCCGCTTCCCCCTCCTTTCCACCATCCCTCCAAAAAGTCCTTGATATTTCCCCCATTTTAGCTTAAAATTATACTGTCCTAAAACCACTGTTCAACCCTCGTAGCCAGTCTCTTCAGAGACTTCGTCTAAAAAACTGGGCATGGGATTTTAATCCCATGTAATAAAGGTTAAGACAAATAATCCACCGAGGAAATAAATGATAATTGAAACCCTAAAACCCAGACTGAAAATAATCAGCGACGATTTCGTCGCAAAGATCATAGCAGAAGCGTGCACCATCCTGGAGAAGATCGGTGTTCTGGTAGAAAATGAGGACGCTTATAATCTGCTGGTCGAAAACGGCGCCGTCCCCGTTGGAGAGAAGGACAAATCCAGAAATATCGGCAAACTGACCTTCACCAGAACTTTGATTGAGGATTCGCTGGCTAAGGCTCCAAAGTCCATAATATTATGGGATATAAACGGCGAAAACCCGGTCGAACTGGGCGGAGATCAGGTGCATTTCGATCCCGGCTCCGCAGCTCTCTATCTGTACGACCGGGAAGCCGGGCGCATCCGCAAACCGGTGACGAACGACCTGCAGCGCTACGTCAAGCTGGTGGACAAGCTGCCCCATTATCACCTGCAGTCGACCGCCCTGATAAGTTCCGACGTGCCCGGTTCCTGCGGCGATTCCTACCGGCTTTACCACGCCCTGAGATCGGGCCGAAAGGCCGTAATAACCGGCACCTTCGAGAAGACCAGTTTCTCACTCATGCAGGAGATGCTGACCCTGGTTCGCGGCAGCGCGGATAATCTGCGTGAGAAACCTTTAGCCATATTCGACGCCTGCCCCTCTCCCCCACTTATGTGGTCCGATCTGACGTCTCATTCCGTGATCGAAGCGGCCAAGGCAGGCATACCATCAGAATTCGTATCCATGCCGTTGACCGGTTCCACCGCTCCGATGACGCTCTCCGGAGCGGTCGTGCAGCACTGCGCGGAAACTTTGTGCGGAGTTATCATCGCTCAGTGCGCCAGGCCCGGAGCGCCGGTTATTTGGGGCGGTTCGCCATCTGCTATGGACATGCGCTACGGCACCACCCCCATGGGCGCGGTCGAAACCATGATGATCGACATGGCCGACATTGCCGTGGGTAAAGCGCTGGGGCTGCCCACCCACGCCTACATGGGGCTGTCCGATTCCAAGCGCGTCGATTACCAGGCCGGCATGGAATCAGCCATGGGGATCGTGCTGGCCGCGCTTTCGGGTGTCAACATGATTTCCGGGCCGGGGATGATGGACTTCGAAAGTTGCCAGAGCTTCGAGAAGTTGATCCTCGATCACGAGGTCTGCGGGATGGCTTACCGGCTGCTGGAGGGGATGGCTCAGCGCGATGAATTGATGGCATTCGATCTTTTGAAGGCACTCGAACCGGGCGAGCATCTCCTGACACATCCTCATACGTTACAATGGTATAGAGAAGAAATTTGTTCTCCTGGCAAGTCCATTGACCGCCGCGCCAGAGGATCGGAATCGTTCGATGAACTGGAGTCTGCCGAAGCCCGCGCCGCCGCGGAGGCGGAACGCCTGCTGGCAGAAGATCACCAGCCTGCATTAGATGATAAGCTGCGAGAGGAGCTCGACCGGATGATGGAAAGCGAACTGAAGATGGCGGGAGCGCAGGGATTGCCGCCTTTATGAGCCTAGAAGTTCTGATGGCAGGTCTTTAGATTTCAGATATTTAGCTGGATCTGCATCGAATGCTTCGATCTCATTTTTAACCCCCTCGAAGTCCGGCAAGCGGGCGTTGCCCTGCGAATAGCAATAGAGGCATCCAAAACCACCGCTGTAGCAGGTAGCCGATCCTGGTGAATAGCCGATATCGCGGCTATAAGTGCACTGACAGGTCGGACGCTGTTTTCCGATCTCGTTGTGTAATTTCTCAGTGGCAGGAGTAAAATCATCTTTGAGCCGGTTGAGGAGGCGGGAATCGATGCATCCCCAGTTGCGCATCTGCGATAAAATCGCGGGATTGCAACAGATACTGAAAGCTATTGACCTGGCGCGACAGCATTCTGCCATTTCGCGACAGAAGGTTTCAGCACGAATGTCGCTGATCTGCAACCATTCGAGACCGAGAGATTGCACCCTTTGGGCTGCTCTCGGATAGTGATCGGAGTCGGCGCGGCTGGTGGTCACCCGAGGTATTCCCAGCGCGGTGAACTCGGTGCAAAGTTGGGCGAAGAGATGACTACTGATATTTGAGATAACGTTTCCCGCCGGAGTGCGAAAAGCGAGAAAAGGATCATAGCGGTAAACCACTGCTTTGGGATTGATCCATCCTTCTGATAATATTTGCTTTAGATCAGCATAAACTGCTTGCCAATGTGGAATTTCAGGCTCGACGAACGAACCTCCCAGCCCGGTCGCAGTCACCTGCAGCGATACCTGAATATGGTATTTCCGGTGCAGCTCTTTGAGGGTTTCCCGGAGGTTTTCATGGTGCAGGAGATTATGCGGATTTTTGGTCCATAGTACAACCGTATGTACTTGTTTTGGATCAACTTCACCTAAGGGGCCGTGAGGTCCCCAACGGCAGGGAGCCTTCCCTGAAAGGACTTCAGCAAGCAGATCAGGTGAGCGGTGCACCATGTCCTTAGTGCGTGAAGCTGAGATTATCAGCGGTTCATTGTCCATACTACCCATAAACATAAAAATAAGCGAACATATTCACAAAAGCAATCTTGATTTCGAGATAAATTTCAGAATTTCATTGCTTTTAGCGGGGATGTTTCGTAAAATTCTGTGAATCGCAGACAATAATAAATCAAATCACAAAAAAGCCACTTCTATTAACTTAATCATAAAGGAATAGATATGTTGTTAAAGCTTAAAATTATTAACCTTACGTTATTATTAGCGATGACGTCAGGCGCCTATGGTGAAGAAGAAGCAACCCCGGAGATCGCGTTCCCTTACAGCATAATGAATCATCAACTCGAAATAGCACTCGACCTCGACCGGAATTACATAAACGCGCACGACCTGATAACTTTAAAGCGTGAATTGAAAAAGCCTGAGAGCCTAAGCCTGCTATTACGCTTAGGATTGGACGTTACAGAAGTTAAAATCGGGGACACACCAGTTGAATTTGATATTGCCAAAACCGTCGATCCGTACGCTTTTGAAGCTGCGGTGGATAGTGAAGACGTGGCTTTTTATGGACGTACCCAGGCTGTGAACATATCCATACCGGCGGATTTCTCCAAGAGGAAAGAGATGAAGTTGTCCATCAGGTATGAAGGGATCATCAGCGACAGCGTGGAGAGCGGTGAATTCAGCCGCGAGTACATTATGGATCAAATTACGGGAGTTATAGACAGCAGCGGTATATATCTCGGAGCTGAGGCTGTTTATTATCCACTCTTGCCGAGTCAGGTTTTCACGTACACGCTAACAGTTACAGTACCAGAGCCGTTTCAATGTATTACCGAGGGTGACTTGCAGGAAGAGTATTCGGATAATGGCAAAACGACTGAGAAGTGGGTTTGCGAGTATCCTATCGACGGGTTCCACATCATCGGAGGGAAGTACATTGTAAACAGAGTCGATCACAATGGCATTGAGGTGAGCACTTTCTTTTTCCCTGAACAGGCTGATCTTTCTGAACGTTACCTGGAGGCATGCAAGGGATACCTGGATCTATATAATGAACTGCTGGGGCCATATCAGTTTGGCAAGTTTGCTGTTGTCGATAATTTCTTCGCCTCGGGGTATGGCATGCCTTCGTATACGCTTTTAGGTTCGCAGGTGCTGCGCCTGCCGTTTATCATTTACAGTTCGTTAGGTCACGAAATCTGCCACAATTGGTGGGGAAATTCAGTTTACGTCGATTATAAATCCGGTAACTGGTGCGAAGGATTGACCGTTTACTGTGCGGATTACTTATATAAAGAGAAGAAATCGGCAGCGGACGCGAAAGATTACCGCATTGGGACGTTGCACGATTACACCGCTTACACTAATGCGGGGAACGATTTCCCACTGTCCGAATTTCGCTCGAGGCACAATCCAGCTCAGAGAGCAGTGGGTTACGGCAAAAGCGCAATGCTCTTCCATATGCTGCGAGCTTATGTGGGAGAGGATGATTTCTGGCGGTCGCTGCAGAGATTTTACCAGGATAACCTATGGACTCACGCTTCCTGGAAAGACATACAGAAAGCGTTTGAGAGAGAATCCGCCATAAAGCTGGGATGGTTCTTTGAACAGTGGGTAGGTCGTACCGGGGCACCCGCTTTAGAAATAACAGAACCTTTCAGGCAGAAGTCAGACCAGACCTGGGAGATTTCCTTTACGCTAAATCAAACACAGGCGGATGACCATTACGTCCTGGAGGTTCCCATCGTCATTCACGGCGCCAAGCAGGACGTTCACCTGCGCGCAGGAGTCAACATGAAGAGCGAATCTATTAAGTTAAATTCGATCTTCGAGCCGCTGTCATTTTCAGTAGACCCGGATTTTGACCTTTTCCGGCGCTTGAAGCTGGATGAAGTTGCACCCACGTTGGCTGATGTATTCGGGAAGGAGGAGTTGTTGTTCGTTCTTCCCAGTCAAACATCGGCGGAACTACTGGAAGCCTACCGGGAGCTGGCTAAAGAACTTACCCCGCGAGGAACAGAGACGGCGAAGATTATCAACGACTATGAGTTTTTCGCTGCAAACGTAGAAAGCGGAGCGGTTATATTTATGGGGAAACCTTCCGAGAACCAGGCGATTCCTGCCTCATGGATGGAGCATAAACAGTGGAGTATTCAAGGTGATTTTTACAATATCGCCGGAGATGAATTCAACGATCCGCATACCACTCTCGTAGCTGTTCAGAGGAATCCCGACAATAAGGAGATTCCAATCTGCTACATAAGCTCTCACGATGCTGAGGACATCTCGGAAATTGGCCGTAAACTGCGCCACTATGGAAAATACAGTTTCCTGGTCTTCGAAGCGGATAAGAACGTTGCCAAAGGGAACTGGGAAGTTGAAGACAGTCCGCTAACTCATAAATTTTAACTTGAGGATAAGATGCCTTTCTGCCCGGATTGCCGATACGAGTATTTACCAGAAATTCAGAAATGTCCCGACTGCGGAGCCGCTCTGGTGGACGTGCTGCCCGAAATTCATATCGATCTAAAAAACTTAAAGTGGGTAGCCATGCAACCTCTATCGGGCATGGTTTACGCCAAGATGGTGACAGAAGTCTTAGAGCAGCGCGGGATTCCCAATTACATTCAATCACTCTTTGGTTCCGGTGGCCTGGGACAGATAATGGGGGCCGGTTTTGCAGGCGCCTCAGCGAAAATATATGTTCCTGAGGAGCGGCTGAAAGAAGCTGCCGAAATCCAAGACGAGATGATGAAGGACGTATAGGATCTAAGAATAAACTTTTAGAGGATTCAATGCATACCAAGATCAGAGATATTTTTGCGCGGCAAGTGCTCGACTCACGGGGTAATCCGACGGTTGAGGTTGAGGTTGTGCTGGAAGACGGCGCCATGGGGCGCGCCATCGTGCCTTCGGGCGCTTCCACAGGCGAGCACGAGGCAATCGAACTGCGGGATGGAGATGAAAAGCGGTATAACGGGAAAGAGGTCTCCAGGGCGGTGGAGAACGTCAACGTGGAGATCGCACCCAAACTCACCGGTATGGAGGCAACTTATCAGGCGGACATAGACCGGTTTTTGTGCGAACTGGACGGGACGAGCAATAAATCGAAGCTGGGCGCCAATGCCATCTTAGGCGTTTCTCTGGCAGTGTGCAAAGCTGCTGCAGAGGCGGCAGATCTGTCTTTATATCAATATATCGGCGGAGTAGGGGCGCGCATTTTGCCTGTGCCCATGATAAACATTTTAAATGGCGGCATCCATGCGGATAACAACATCGATCTTCAGGAGTTTATGGTTATGCCCAGGGGAGCGGCAACCTTTGCGGAGGCGCTGCGGATGGGTGTGGAGACATTCCATGCCTTGAGGGGCGTACTTGCAAAAAAAGGGCTTTCCACAGGTGTGGGTGACGAAGGTGGATTCGCACCCGACCTGAAGTCGAATAAAGAGGCACTGGACGTGATCCTGGAAGCGATCGAGAAGACTGGATATAAAGCGGGTGAAGATATTTTCATCGCTCTCGATCCCGCCGCCAGCGAGTTTTATTCCAAGGAGGCTGGTATATACGAACTAAAGTCCGAAGGAAAGAAGCTTTCTTCGGATCAAATGGTGGAATTCTGGGAAGATTTGTGCAAGGAATACCCTCAGATCGTTTCCATAGAAGACGGTATGGCAGAAGACGACTGGGACGGTTGGGCTACGATGACCAAAAAGCTCGGCGGGAAGATACAGATAGTCGGTGACGATCTCTTCGTCACCAACGTAATACGTTTGAAGGAAGGGATTGACAGAGGGGTGTGCAATTCCATCTTGATCAAATTGAACCAGATTGGCACTCTAAGCGAAACGTTGGATGCCATCGAATTGGCTACACGCAACGGTTATTCAGCCATTATTTCGCACAGATCGGGAGAGACAGAGGACACTACCATTGCCGATTTGGCTGTGGCTACAGGCGTAGGGCAGATCAAGACGGGATCAGCCAGCCGCACCGATCGAATCTGCAAATACAACCAGCTTCTCCGCATAGAGGAAGAGCTGGGAGATTCCGGGCTCTATTACGGACAGATCTGGACTAATCCTATAGCGAACAGTTGAAGCTATCCGAACGTTACAAATGGCAGGGGAAGGGGCGAAAGGTTCTGCTAATTGTCGTCCTGATCATACTGGGGGGGATTTTCATCTTCGGTAAGAGGGGTTTGTGGCAGTTGTACGAATTGCACCGGCTGGGTGAAACTATGGAAATACGCAACGATTCGCTGGAACAGGCGATGCAAACGACGTCAGAGCGAATCGATGCTTTAGAAAGAGGTGACAGCCTGGAATTGGAGCGGGTAGCCCGCCATTGGGGGATGGTTCGTCCCGGCGAAGAGATGTACGTTGTCAAAGAGGAAGGCGACACCCTGGAGACCCTGCCTTGATATTATATAGATTGGTAAACATACCCAGAAGTTAATGCGCCAAGAAACCGATTTTTTATTGATAGGGTCCGGCATAGGCGGGCTGACCTTTGCGCTCAGAGTTGCTGAGTTCGGGACGGTATCGATCATCACCAAAAAGACCGATCAGGAATCATCCACGAATTACGCTCAAGGCGGTATCGCCGCAGTAGTATCGCAGAAGGATTCCTTTGAAGATCATATTGCAGACACTATTAAATCCGGGGCAGGTCTTTGCAATCGGATGGTAGTGGAAGAGGTCGTTCGTGAGGGTCCGGATAGCATCAGAGAATTGATCGGATGGGGCGTTCAATTTTCGAAAGATGGGAGAAAGAAAAGCCATAAATTGGCGCTGGGACGCGAAGGCGGACATTCTCACGACAGAATTGTATACGCAACCGATAGAACCGGCGCTGAAGTTGAACGGGCACTTTTAGAACAGATTAAAAGCCATCCCAACATAACGATATATCCTCACCACTTAGCGGTGGAACTGGCAGTATCCCCCGTTGATCCCATAACCAAAAAATCGAATTCCCGCAAGCGTTGTTTCGGAGCATATATATTAGACATTGAGACGGGACAGATCCGGCTGATAGTATCGAAGGTGACTTTACTGGCAACAGGTGGATGCGGGCATGTTTATCTGCACACCACCAATCCGGCCATCGCCACAGGCGATGGCATTGCCATGGCTTACCGCGCCGGGGCTGTAATCACCAACCTTGAGTTCATGCAATTTCACCCTACCACCCTGTATCATCCGGAAGCGAACTCATTCTTAATATCTGAGGCGGTAAGGGGTTTCGGAGCCACGCTGCGGAAGATCGACGGAGAGCGGTTCATGGACAAATATCATAAGGATGCAGAGTTAGCTCCGCGAGACATAGTGGCGCGCGCCATCGACCGGGAGATGAAATTATCGGGTGAATCGTACGTTTTGCTCGATCTAACCAGCCTGAATCCCGGTAAGATTAAGAAGCGTTTCCCCTTTATTTACCAGAGATGCCTGGAACACAAGGTTGACATAACGCAGGAACCGATTCCTGTTGTACCCGCGGCTCATTATATGTGTGGCGGTATCAGAACGGATCTTAATGGCAGAACTTCGATTGCGGGATTATACGCCTCTGGCGAGGTAGCCTCGACAGGATTACACGGTGCCAACAGGTTAGCCTCGAATTCACTTTTAGAAGCAATAGTGATTTCGAGGCATGCGGCAATCGCCGCAGCAGAGAACGTAAAAACTGCACCCAAACCACCGGACTCCTTACCTGAATGGGGGAAAACGGGCAAGCCCGACAGCGAGGAATGGGTGTTGATGTCTCACGACCGTACTGAGATACAGCGCTTGATGTGGGATTACGTTGGAATCGTGCGGTCTGACCACAGATTAGCAAGAGCACGCCGGCGACTGAATTTGATCGCCGGCGAGATTGAAGACTTCTACAAACGGGCTCATATCGCGGAAGGCATCATAGAGCTTCGGAACATTGCGATGGTAGCGCAGCTTATCATCCGCTGTGCGCTCAGGCG
>CBDUWK010000069.1:0-8727 GCA_965370905.1 uncultured bacterium
TACATTGCCAACATTGGCCTATATTCCGGGTACGTTATTGCCTCCGATAGCTTCACTTTCGAGAAGCTGCCCGGGGACGATGAATCATACCCTGATGAAAACTGGGCTCTATACGGCTGGGAGGACGAAATCACCTTCGAGGATGAAATTAAGCCTTCAACCTTCATGCAGTGTTCCGCCCACCCCAATCCCTTCAATCCGACTACGACCATAAGCTACCAATTGCCGGAAGCAGGATGGGTGAAGTTGGAATTGTTTGACATTGCCGGGCGCTCATTGGGATTGTCCCTGCAAGATGGATGGCGGGAAGCTGGTCAGCATGAAGTAACTTTCGATGGTTCTGATTTCCCCAGCGGGATTTATTTTGCGAGATTGAGTACGGAGAAATTAGATAAAACAATAAAATTGCTTCTCATGAAATAAGAATCACCTCAAATATAAGCCTACATGGGGCTGTCTCAAAAGCACCGAAAGGGTCATTGCGAGCGAAGCGAAGCAATCTCTAACTCAATAAATAATAATAGATTGCTTCGTCATTAAGTTCCTCGCAATGACATGAATACCAGCTTTTGGGACAACCCCTTTTTATCTAAAAATTGCAAAGCCATTAAACGAATTGTCGTTACTGGTGTCAAATATAATGAAAGCCGGTAAGAGCCGGTAAAGATAAAGGCAAATCATTTAAAGTTGAGGAATAAAATGAAAAAGTTAAATCTATATGCGCTGATAGCTCTGCTAATAGTATCTACATCGTTGACAGCATACGCTTTGACACCGCGACATGGAAGACCTCTGTTCGGGCCTGAAATCAGATGTCAGCTTACCGATACGCAATTCGAAATAGTCCAGAAAGAAATGAGACAAATGCGTGGTAATGGCGCAACCCGCACGGAAACGCAGGCCGCGGTCAAAGCCAAACTGCTATCTTTCGGAGTTGACCTGCCTGATGGTTGGCAGCTTCGCAAACCACATCATCCACCACAGATGATGAGAATCATGTCTCAACTTAGCGAAGAGCAACGGCAGGTTGTTGAAGCGAAGATAGAGCAAATGCATGAAAATAATGCCACAAAGGCGGAGATTCGCACCGAAGTCCACAAGATGCTGGAGGGATTTGGCATTCCAATGCCCGAAGGTTGCAGGTTTTAAGAGTCTATATCAAAGATAAAATCTCAAAAGCCCGGGTTCCCGGGCTTTTTTACATCCTTGCTAAACTATGGAACTAACCTCTTCCTGCATAGTTTGAAAAATAAATTCCAGAAAGGGCAGAATTATAATTTTAACAGGATATGATGTGAAAACTACCACTTTATCGGTCCTTCTACTTATTTTTCTTCTATCGCTAACCTCTGTAGCGCAGACTAAAAATCCTATCCGTGGCTTCATTATCGATGCCACGAGTGGTGAACCGCTGCCCGCCGCCAACGTCATGATAGTGGGCACGGTGCAGGGCGCTTCGACCAACCTGGACGGCTATTTTGTTCTAGGCAACCTCGATCCGGGGATTTATACCATCGAAGCGAGATATCTGGGTTATCACACCAGACAGCAGCGTGTGACCGTGACCAATGTCGTCATGAACCCTATCAAAGTCGAGTTGATCCCTTCTGCGATGGAGTTGGAGGAGGTCGTCGTCGTAGTGGAAAAAGACGATGACCTGAAGACACGCCAGAGTCCCAAAGTATCTATCATCCCCATCGACGCGGGAACCATTCGCAGGATGCCGTCGCTGGGCGGCGAAATGGATGTGCTGCGGACGCTGCAGATGATGCCGGGTGTCAAAGCTTCTTCGGATATCAGCAGTGCACTATATGTACGCGGCGGCAGCCCGGATCAGACCCTGATCCTGATGGATCATAACACTGTATATAATCCCTCACACCTGTTCGGGCTTTTCAGTACCTTCAACGCGGACGCCGTGAAAAGAATTGACCTGATGAAGGGCGGTTTCCCGGCAAAATACGGCGGGCGATCCGGCAGTGTGCTGGAAGTCATCACCAACGAAGGCAACCGCAAGGAGACCGAAGGTCTATTCTCGCTGGGTATCATCTCTTCTCGAGGTGCGCTTGAAGGCCCGTTACCAGGTAAGAAAGGATCATACGCGGTTTCCGCACGCAGAACCTATATGGAACCGATCCTGGATTACATGCGGGAATCGCAGGATATAGACCTGCCGGATTACTATTTCTACGACGCTAACGGCAAAATCAACCTGGACCTTTCCGATAAAACTACCTTAACTATGGCTGGATATTGGGGATCGGACGACCTGGAATTCACCGGAGGTCCAGACGACAGCCCCATCGGAGTGGGATTGACCTGGGGGAACCGCACCCTATCCACTCGCTTGCGTCATGTTCTAAGCCGGAATATGTTCCTGACGGTGGGCGGGGCTGTAAGCCGTTACCGGTCGAAGTGGGACATAGAAAATGATGGAGTTACCCTGGAAGAATCCTACGATAGGCTGCTGGATTATTCACTGAAAACCGATATCGAATTCATGGGCGCGCAGAACCACCACTTCAAGACCGGTTTTTGGTACAGTTACTACGATTTCAAGCTGGAAATTATCTCTGGCGAAGAGAATTTTGTGGACATCCAGGACTATATCCACAATGTAGCCTGGTATGTGCAGGATCGCTGGCGTCTGCACCCAAAATGGGAGATTCTGCCGGGAATCCGCGCCTATTACCACCAGGCCGGGGGCCACTTCCGGGTGGATCCACGCCTGGGGATTGTACATCACTACCGTCCGGACATGCGCTTCAAGGTTGCCGGAGGGCGGTATTCCCAGTTCATCCACGTCCTCAACTTCGGCGAGGGAATGACCAACTTCGACATCTGGACTCCTGTCGATGAAACCATGGAGCCGGCTTATACCAATCAGATTATCCTGGGGTATGAGTGGGAACCGCGCCAGGATCTGGAATTCACCATGGAAACCTATTACACGGATATGCACGACGTAGCAATCTTCAATATGCTGACCGATGAACAATCGACGGATGGTTCCGACGCTTTTCTCTTCGGAGATGGCTATGCCTATGGTCTGGAATTCATGCTCAGGAAAAAGACCGGGCGGCTGATCGGATGGCTGGGATATTCGCTTTCCTGGACACAGCGGCGCTTCCCGAACACTTACCAGAACAGCGGCGACTGGTACTATCCCAAGTGGGATAGAAGACATGATATCATCGCTACTGCCATGTACGATCTGAACCACCGCTGGGATTTCTCCGCATCGTGGCGCTTCAACACGGGCCAGGGATTCACGCAGCCGCTGGGCATTACAACCATTCCTATGGCGGGCGTCGATCCCAATAATATGTGGAACAACGGCCGCCAGGTAATCAACGGCGAATTGAACAACTACCGCTTCCCGGAAGATCACCGTCTGGACGTTACCGCCACCTGGAAGCATCATTTCTTCAAGTGGCCCGCCAGGCTGAACCTGAGTATTTACAACCTGTACAACCGGCGCAGCTACTGGTTGCGTGTGACCGATCTGAACGAAAATCCGGTGGAAATCAGCGACGTCAAATTGCTGCCCATCGTTCCCCTGCTCAGTTACGAAGTGAGGTTTTAAATGAAAAAGATACAAAATCCATTTAAATATGCATGGATGGCGATATTCACGACCATCCTTGCCATCTGTTTTCTGATGATTCTATCAGGATGCGAAAGCAGTCCCACGGAAGTGGAAGATTACGAACCTGAGCCGATGTTGACGGCATTCCTGTTCAACGGTGAACCGGTCGATTCGATTGTATTCGAAGAGGTTGGTGACCTGGAAGCCCTGTATCTTCCGGGACAGAACGCCATCAGCGGGGCAGATATTTACGTGATCGCTTTACCAGAACAGGATACGCTTTTCTTCAACTTCGACGCAGGCGCCGGAGTTTACCGTCCGACCAACGCGGCTGCATGGGGTGTCCCTCAGGGGAACAAACAATACCGTGTAGAAGCGCATAAACCTTCGGAAGACCTCTACCTGTGGGCAGAAACGGTCATCCCGGAAACCTTTTCTTTGACCGTTTCACCAGCGCCTGTTGGAGTTGACCCTGAAGGCATCGCTTTCCTGGATACCATGACCCGAGAGGATCCTAACATCGAAATGGAGTGGACGGACTCATCACCCATCGGCGGTTACGTTATTCCGGTGACCTGTCTGAACGAAGACTACGTTCCCCTGGACCCGGATTTCGATCCAATTGAGGATGACATTCCGGACGATTCCAGCCTGGTAAGCTTCGATTTGGTGCTTCCGAATTTCAATTACCGGCAACTGCCCTGGATTCTGTTCCAATACGAGGGCTGGCATGAGATTCAGGTGCAGGCAGCTGATCCGGAATATTGGCTGTACTTTTTCTCGGTGTTCCGGCTGTATATGGGGCAGGTGACCAACGTGGAGTACAACGTCAACGGCGGTATAGGCATCGTTGCCGGTTTAGCCAGGAATAAGTTTAAAGTTTATGTTGAGAAGGTGGAGTAAATAGATAGTAGAGTCCTACACAACCAATACAAAACAGCCCGACAGATCCGCCGGGCTGTTAAACTCCAATCATTTCAGTGTTAGTTAATCATCGTCACGCAATTCCGCGGCCATCTCCTGGATTTCAGTCAGATCCTGCACCATTTCCGACCAACCATACCAGAGAGCGTAATCCGGGTTGGCATGGAAGGTTCCCTGGAAGGTGCGCATGCGGTGTTTTAAGAACATCTTGTGCAATCTCTGTTCGATGACCTTCGGGGCATCGTGGAAAGTCAGCAGATCAGGGTAGGCATAGGCGTAACTTTCGGGTTTCTCGATGATCCCCTCTTTGTAAAGATCTGCTATAATGTTGATGGCTCCAGCCATCAGGTGATCGGCTTGGCGAATCATCTGGTCACCCTTTGCCAGTTCACCGGCGGCGTATTTCTCGGAATGGCAATCTCCGCAGGTTTTGATCATCTTGTCTCGCTGCACCTGCCAGCTTTCCTGATCCAGACGGGCAACGTTGGCTGCTTTGATTACGTCGAGGCGACCGGTGGGATTGCCTTCGGGATCAAGCACGCCTAACGCGGTCAGAATCGTTGCCTGATCCGCCGCCCACTGTTCATCTTCCGGCAGGGGCAGTCTAACTGCGAGGAAACCCCAGGCTGTCATCACTTCATGATTACCATCCTGCATATGGCAGGTCTGGCAAGTCGGAGCAACGGTGGTTTCCGGCAAGGTGCCGTTCTGTTTTAACAGGTATCGGACGCCGTGCTTGGAAGAAGAATACATCTCCCACTGCGGGTGATCGAAGCCCATGTGACAGGTCTGACAAGCTTGGGGCTGCTGAGCTTCCTTTTTCGAAAAGGTATGACGCGTATGGCAGGCGTCGCAGGAAGCCGTACCGTAAATATGCCCCTGATCTTTCAGTTCCTTGATTTGTTCTTCAGATTTTAATCCGATCTTGTGGCAGGCTCCGCAGCCTTTCATCCCATCAATCAATTCCATTGGCTGCCAGTGAATAGTAGGCATCGCTTTGATAGCAGCCCACGCTGCGGCGTGTTTACCCGCCTTGAATTGCTTCAC
Source organism: uncultured bacterium (assembly GCA_965370905.1). Taxonomy (GTDB): domain Bacteria; phylum Electryoneota; class B3-LCP; order B3-LCP; family B3-LCP; genus JALGVT01. Next base: position 5,561 of record CBDUWK010000069.1, read on the forward strand.
CTGGGTTTCATGACATTCATTACAGGTTTCTGGCGTCGGAATTAGGACATTGGCAAAGTCGTCGGCGGTTTTGTGCAGGTCTCCATGGCAAACACTGCAATCGATATCGTTTTCAGCGTGTTTGCTAAGCTGCCAATCCTTGACCTGGTTCGGCGTCACGTTGAGATGACACTTCACGCACTCGCTCGCCAAAACGATTCCACAGATTAAGGTTGATAGCAGCACTAAAAGAACAATCCTGATTTTCATTCAAAATCCTCCATTATTGTTGGGACGGTATTTTATTTGGTTGAGCCAATCTATAGTTCGTCTACCATTTACTGTCCACCCAAGCTAAGCTATTTCTCTATTTCGTAAATCTAAGCTGATTTACCGGCATAATACAGATAAGTGGATCAAGTTATCTTTTTTTGCTAATATAATAATAAAAAGTGTATTTGTCAACGATTTCTTGAAGTTACTTAGGAAATAATTCTCAAACTCTCGGAGTGAACACTCTCCTTAATGTTGATATAAACTCACCTACTAAGCACTACCCTCAATTATTCCTCAAATAATACTTGAACTATTCCTATAAATTTCTTTCTTTTATATAGATCGTAGAGTTGTCGTTTATATCTACCCGACGCATATGATTTAATCCATTCGAGGATGACCACTATGAAGAAAGCATTGGTAACGGGTATCACCGGCCAGGACGGTTCCTACCTGGCTGAACTGCTACTGAAAAAGGGATATGAGGTCTACGGTTTAATCCGCAGGAGCAGTTCTTTCAATACGAACCGCATCGACCACCTCTACAAAGATCCGCACGAGAAGGGCGTTCACCTGCATTTGGTATACGGCGATCTCTCCGATGGCGGTAACGTGAGCATGGTCATAAACGACATCAAACCTGACGAAATATACAACCTGGGAGCGCAGTCTCATGTGCGCCTCTCTTTTGACCAGCCAACCTACACTTCGGATGTAAACGCGCTGGGAAGTCTCCGCCTGCTCGAAGCCATTCGAAAAATTGATAGCAAAAAGGTCCGCTACTATCAAGCCTCATCAAGTGAAATGTTCGGCAAGGTTGCAGAAGCTCCTCAGACAGAAAGTACACCTTTCTACCCGCGCAGTCCCTACGGATGTTCCAAGGTATACGCCTACTGGCAGACCATCAACCATCGTGAAGCTTATAACTTATTTGCCTGCAATGGCATACTTTTCAACCACGAATCACCGAGACGAGGTGAGACGTTCGTGACTCGAAAGATAACGCGGGCAGCAACACGAATCAAGCTCGGATTGCAGGATAAATTGTTCCTCGGTAACCTGGAAGCCAAACGTGATTGGGGCTATGCCGGAGATTACGTGGAAGCTATGTGGCTGATTCTGCAGCAGGATGAACCCGATGATTTTGTCATCGCTACTGGAGAAACTCATTCGATCAGGGATTTCTTAGATGAAACTTTCGCTTACTTAGATCTTGACTGGAATAAACACGTCGAACTTGACGCACGCTACCTGAGACCGACTGAAGTAGATTACCTACTGGGTGATGCCGACAAAGCCAAAAAGATACTTGGATGGGAGCCTAAAGTTAAATTCAAGGAACTCGTCCGCATGATGGTGGACTCCGACTTGAAATTAGCCGAAGAGGAGAAGGTTATCTTAGACCATCACAACGGCAAATAAAGATCAACTGCCGTTTAATATGAAATCAATTGAGATCAGCATTACAAAACCATGAGTAATTATTGGCAAGACCGCAGATTCGTAGTAACAGGAGGAGCTGGTTTCCTCGGCAGCTTTGTCTTGGAAGGGATGGAAAAACGTGGCGTTAAGCACGTTTTTATCGCTGATATTGATAGATATGACCTGACAAAACGCCCTGACATAAAACGGATGTACGATGATTTAAAGCCCGACGTCGTCATCCACCTGGCAGCGGTAGTTGGAGGCATCGGAGCGAACCGCGAACATCCGGGAGAATTCTTCTATAAGAATCTCATTATGGGGATTGAATTAATTGAAGAAGCGCGCTTGCGTGACATCGACAAGTTCGTTGCCATCGGCACCATCTGCGCCTACCCCAAGTTCACCCCCGTACCATTTAAGGAAGAAAATCTCTGGGACGGTTATCCCGAAGAGACCAACGCTCCCTACGGCCTGGCTAAAAAGATGCTTTTAGTGCAGTCCCAGGCTTACCGCCAGGAATACGATTTTAACTCCATCTTTCTTCTGCCGGTCAATCTCTATGGACCGAGGGACAACTTCGATCCGAAATCGAGCCACGTCATACCTGCGCTGATTAAAAAATGCCTGGATGCTGTCGACACAGGTGAGGACCACATTGTGGTCTGGGGTACTGGAACTCCCACACGCGAATTCATCTATGCTACGGATGCTGCGGAGGGAATCCTTTTAGCCACAGAGAAATACAGCGAATCAGAACCGATCAACATAGGTTCGGGGTTCGAAATCTCGATAAAAGACTTAGTCGATAAAATCGTCAATTTCACCGGCTACAAAGGAAAGATCATCTGGAATACCGATCAACCTGACGGTCAACCTCGCAGATCGCTTGATACTACTCGTGCCTGGGAAAAATTCGGTTTCAAAGCCCGGATGGATTTTGACGAAGGATTGAAGAATACCATAGATTGGTATCGCGAAAATGTGCCACGGTTTTAGTCCTGATTGAACCACAAAGCACTCTCCTCATTATGGAACGGCTATAGCGGAACCCTTTAGAACAACCTCTCCCTTAGACCATGAAAAAATTCAATAAATCTGTCATGCGGCAGCACTGGGAATCAGAAGCGTCTGACTACACCAAAGCCAGAATTCTCGGCGCTGTTGACGAGCGCCTTATCGAACTCTTGGCCCCCTCTGAAGGAGACCGCCTGCTTGAAATCGGTTTCGGTTCATTTGTAACTGGCGAAAAAATAACCAGATCCTTTCCTGGCATTGCCTATTACGGTCTGGATTTTTCGCAGAAATTCTTGCAGATCGCCCGGCAAAAAGGCGGAGCTGATCTCCCCTTAGTCAAAGCCAGCGCTTCCAGGCTGCCATTCAGCTTTGAATGCTTCGATCTTATTTTGGAAATGGATGCAATCCACCATTATCCAAAAGACCTTATCCCGGCGGTAATTCAGGAGGTTACCGGAATCCTGAAAAAAGGT
>CBDUWK010000070.1:0-8663 GCA_965370905.1 uncultured bacterium
CGGATCGTGAGCGAATTCAGTATCCTGAAGAGTTCAGGATGATTTCCGATCCCGCAGCCTGTATCCAATGCATGTCATGTACTTCCAGCTGCCCCTCCTACTGGACCGATAAAGATTATTTAGGACCGTCGGCGTTATATAAAGCGTATCGTTATGTATTCGATACCAGAGATAAAGGATTAAGAGATCGGATAGACGTCCTGGATAACAAGCATGGGGCTTGGAGATGTCATACGATTTTTAACTGTATGGACGCTTGCCCCAAGCGGTTGAAGATCACACAGGGGATCTCTATGCTAAAAAGGAGAATAGTCGCGGAGAAATTTTAACCTGTTTAATATCAGTTCCTAAATCCGAAAGTACATCAGGCACCATTGGGACAGCTATTCAGCCATGGTATGACATGGGTTTTAAACAGTAAGGGCACCTCGTTTGAGGTGCCCTCGGTATTGCTGGTAATGTATGCTATTCTTCCGGTTGAGGTTCGGGAATTTTGTGCTCTATCTCCGCCCAAGCCTCTTTAAAGTTGAAGGTCATATCTTCGTGATGCGAATTGTTATGGCACTTCAAGCAGGTCTCCTCTGTTGGAATTACCAGACCGGCTGCGACTGAAGCCTCCTGATCCTTCATAATGCTCATTTTCTTATACAGGCTTCCAGGTCCGTGGCAGGCTTCACACTGCACTCCGGCGAATTTTTCCATATCTTCCGCTGCCGGGTCGTAACCGCCTGCTCCGTAACCGGTGGAATGGCATTTCAGACATAGTTCATTCTCGCCTTCACCCTCACCGATAGCAGCTTCAGTAGCTTGGGCGTGTTTCTGCTCTAACCAGGTTTCGTAAATCATCCCTTTCTTTTCACCCTTGTGGCACATTTTACAAGACTGGACACCGACATAAGCTGGCTCATCCTGGGCAACAAGCGCAACAAGCTGGTTAACGAGTAACATGCTGAAGGCAAATACCAGTACGACCAGTAACATTTTCTTATACATGAATTTTCTCCTTAAATTAAATAATTTATTTGTGTTAGTTATCTATGTCTTCTCTATTGTTATTACTTGTACTCTCGACTTGACTTTTTGGTTCTGTCTGAACATCGGTTCTCGCGCTACGTGGATCTCGTTTTTCGATGACATAATCTTTATCCTCAGGGTGCTCATGTTTATAGTAAGCAAGTGGCATCTTGCCGGTGAGCCAGGCAGGATTCATAGGATAGGTACTGGGATTGAATATGGTCGAATAGAGATGCCAGATAACCACAGCCAAGACCGCCAACCAGGCTTCATAATGATGGATTACCAGCATGACTTCCAGGAAACCTTTGGGAAACCATTGCACTGCCAGGTTGTCAAACCAGAGGAATAACCCAGTTACGATCATTATGACAGTCCCCCAAACCAGAGCCCAATATTCAGCCTTTTCTATGTAATTGAACCGTTCGAAACGGGGTTTTTCGTTACTTAAATCCAGATTATATTTTATCATCTGGAAGAACTGAATGAAATCTTTCTTCCGAGGCCACATATCGACAAGGAACTTCCGCCCCCTCTTTCCGTTGAGGTAAACCAGGTGCCATAAGGATGTAAATATGAATAAGCCCGCCGATACCCGATGAATGATTCCCCGCAGTGCGAAGCCTCCTTCCCAGCCAAATAAGAATTTCACCCACCATGCTTCTGAATAGCGCAGCGAAAATCCTGTAATAGCGAGTACAATAAATGTGACCATAATGAACGTATGTTGCCACACCTCATTGGTATTCATACGCCTGATCTGGGGCATCCTCATGACATTTTGTATCTCTTTGCGCAGATCTATCAACCAGTGGATAACCATAGACCCTATAATTACTATGATGGCCACAATATAAATGTTCTTGAAGACAATTGCGGTGGGATTATGGGCAAAACCGGGCGGGCAGTGAATACACTCTAAAGCCATTTCGGGTGAGATACTAGGATGGCAATTTCCACAGGTATTCTGGAGATTTGCGGGATGGACTGAGGAGGTCGGATCGTCCTGCGGCAAGATGCGATGCGCGCCATGACATGAGGCGCAATTAGCTACTGTGAGGTCACCCGCCTTGCTCTTCAAGCCGTGATAGCTGTCGATGAAACTTTTCAGGCGACCGAGTGGCGCTCCGTATTTTTCATTCAAGTAGGCTGACTCATGGCAGGGTGAACAGGTAGCCTCAGCTATACGTGCCGGATTCACTGGAGATCGAGGATCGCCGGGGGAAATGATGCCATGTTCGCCGTGACAATGGGTGCAGACCGGGGAATCCGTTTCGCCTCGGGCAGTCAATTTGCCGTGGATGCCCTCCCAATAATCCTTCTCAACACTGCGATGGCATTTCCCACAAGTTTGCGGGATATTGAAGTGATTGATAGGTGAGTCAGCAACTCCGGGAGACAGTATCCGGTGTGCGGTCCCCCCTGCTGAATGGCAGTCATTACAAGTTGCGGCTAAATAGATTCCTCCCAGTGAAGCCTTGCCATGCACACTGTTCTCATAAATTTGAATGGGTTTCTGGACGAAGATCTCGTGCTTCTTGATAAGATCCAGGTCTTCATGGCAGGTCCCGCAGGTTTTGGGTAAGTGAATAGGGTGCACCCGGGAATTCTTGTCGTTCGAAGGAAGAACATCGTGGCGACCGTGGCAATTGGCGCAGGAAGGGACGTCTTCGCCGTCAGGCGCTTCTAAGCGTCCATGCCACTGGTAAATCGCAGCTTCTTCTACATGACATCCACCGCAATTAACATCATGGTACGCCTCATCCGGATGGAGTCCGCTATCCCCGGTATGGCAATCGAGGCAATCCATACCATCGTGGATAGAGTTTTCGATAGCTTTATCGTAGGCCGTTTCAATCTCTCCGGAGGTGCTTTCGTGGCAATCCAGACAATCGCCGCTGGATAATTCGGCCGTGAATGCAGGAGAGGGATTAATCCAGCAAAACAATAGGATGATCAGTCCAGCATATATTGCGAATGTCCTTACTTTAAATCTCATCTAGGTGAAATCCTCCCATTTCGCTTAGCTAAATATGGGATGTTGTACTCATTTGTACCTGATAATCTTATTTGTGGGTACACCATCAAGGCTGGTTTTGTTCCTTCTTTTTGATTCCGAGATACAAAACCAGGGCTAAGAACAGAGTAACAATACTGAAAACCAGTACTCCGGCGCGGCGATTCTTCACTTCTGCCACTGATTGCAGACCGGCCTGGTGAATATCATTGGCGGATTGCATGGCCTCCTCGGTAGAGGCGCCAACTTTTTCCGGATCGAATGCATGGATCAGTTTGCGCACGTTGATCAGGGACTGGCGGACTTCCCTGAGTTGATAGACCTGATCAGAAACTTCAATCCCCTTCTGTTCCGCCTCTTCGATTAGCGTATTGGCTTCCTGGTATCGGTCTTTCAAACCAACGATTGCTTGATGCATCTCTTGCGCTGCTTCGTAGCCATTATCCCCTTCAGCGTGGCATTCTATACAGATCGATTCTTCTCCCACACCCACATGCCGGTCTGCCAATGCATGTACGGCGTGATGTCCGTGGCAAAAAGAACACTCCGGGACACCAAGCTCATCCCAGGCAGCCTTATGTGGACTTGCGCTAAACAGTTCACCTTCAGCGAGGTGACACTGGAAACATACTCGACCGATGGAGGAGATTCCCGGAGGTGTGGCAGCGTGATTTCCATGACAGTCATTGCAAGCCGGAGCGCCCGTGTCATTCTTCAGTAAAAGAGCTTCACCATGAACGCTGTGGCGGTAAGCTTCATACTGGTCGGTCGAAATTCCATATGGCGCCATGTACTGGTTATCTGAGTGGCACTTCGAACAGGTCTGGGGAACGTTTTTGGCATGAACCGCAGAAAGCGGATCTCCAGACGGTCGAATGTCGTGAACACCATGACAGGAGACACAATGGGCGACCTTCTTATCCCCATTCTGGTTCAATTCTCCGTGGTGGGAAGACCAGTATTTCTCCAACTGATCCGTGGCTACTGCAGGATTATAGAGGCGCATGTAAACAGGGTCCGAATGACACCGACCGCAAAATTCAGGTATTTCCAGAGCCGAAGGTGTGCCGATGAATCCTTCTTTAGGGCTCATCGCCAATTCAGCATCCTGTTCTGCAGGATTACCTCCGTGGCATCCAGCACAGGATACTCCACCGATATTATGGACATCGTTGGAAAAAAGGTCTGTAGCCTCTTGCAGTTCATCCTCGAGTCCATGATGGCAGCTCACACAGGTATTAACGGTATTCTGAGCAGCGGATATCGTAGATAAAATGACCAGAAAGCAGAGGGAGAGGCCTAACAATATGATTCTGTAATGGATTCTCATTAGTCCACCATATATCCTATGATAGTCATGATAACAATAAATAAAACCGCGATAATTCCAATTACGGGAACGAGGCGCCAATTCTCGTTCCGCTGAGCTTTGCGATCAATGAAAGGCCAGATAAGAAGGCCTAACCCAGCTAACATAAATCCGCCAAATCCGAACAGTTCCCCTTCTATAAACAGTATATGTGCAGGAAGCAACTTCAGCGTCTGAAACATAAACATGAAGTACCACTCAGGCTTGATTCCGGCTGGAGCCGCAGCGAATGAATCTGCCTTGACACCCAACTCCCAGGGGAAAAATACGGCTAATATAGCTACGATGTTCAGAACGACAATCCAGACAATCAAGTCACGAAGCGCAAAATTGGGGAAAAAGGGCATACGCTTTAGAGGTTTGCCTTCCAAATGCAGAGGAGTACCCATGCCCTGAAATTGGATCAAAATCAAGTGAACTACTAAGAAAACGGTGAAGACGCCCGGCAGTACTGCCACATGAAATCCGAAGAATCTGGATAAGGTACCGCCGGTTACTTCCTCGCCACCGCGCAGGATTACCAACAGAAACTTTCCAAACACCGGTAGTGCGCCAGCGATATCGGTACCGACTTTCGTCGCGAAGAAGGCGAGCTCATTCCAGGGGAGCAGGTAGCCAGAGAAGCCAAACCAGAGCGCCAGGAAGAAAAGTACAACGCCGGAAACCCAGGTCAACTCACGCGGTTTACGGTAGGATCGTGTGAAGAAATTCGAAAATAGGTGGATAAACGCCGATAGCACCATCAGATTTGCGGACCAACTGTGCACCGAGCGGATCAGCCATCCATATCTGACTTTGGTGATCAGGAACTGTACTGATTCAAAAGCGGTGTCGGCTCCGGGTTTGTAATAGAGCAATAACAAGATACCGGTCAGGACCTGGATCAGAAATAGAAATAAGGTGATGCCACCGAAGTAATACCAGACAAAATGACTGTGTATGGGAACGTCCTTCTTCTTTACGAATGAAATCAGTTCGTCGATATGATATCTTTCCCTGAGCCAGTTTAGATACTTTATCATAACGTCCTCTTAAGCCTTGGGTGACACGTATATATCATCGCCTTTCAAATGCACTTCCAGTGGTGTCAGGGGTCTGGGTGGCGGGCCAGCAATATTGATTCCATTCAGATCGTACTGCCCGTTGTGACAGGCACACCAGACGATTTTCATGTCGCTGCGGTACTGCACGGTGCAATCGAGGTGGGTGCATACGGCTATGAAAGCTTTAAACTCGCCCTCGGGCGTCCTGATGAGCAATCCGGGTTTACGACCGAATTTGAATAACTTGGACTCGTTCAGCCCAATTTCGGATATTTTTCCCACCGGCAGGCTGGAAACATCGGCTTCCGGCAGCTTCGGTGGTTCCATAAAGCGTATCACCGGATAGATGATCATGCCCAGATAGGCTATTCCACTTCCGCCGATCAGCGCTTTAAGAAATCCCCGCCTGTTATCTTTACCTTTACTTTCCATAATCATCTCTCAGCATAATTTCAATTTGCTCGATTCGAATGCAAACAAAACTTGTATCCTGCAAATCGTTAGTCCGCAATCTTAGGGAGTATTTACTGCCGGCTCTTCCGACCAGGCCGGCAGAAATCTCGTCAGACCCCATAGGATAATTAGAGGTAATACCAATAGAAACAATCCCATGAATAGTCCTTCAGTTCCCGATAATTCCATTTTGTATATGGTCAAACCACGGTAGCTCTTGGAGAAAAGCTGCCCCCCCACGACCACATTCCAGCGCGTGCTAAAAATACCTGCCTGGATGAGAATTGCTGCCAGAAAATAGATCAATTTTCGCAGTTCATCAGGGAGCGGTTTCAGTTTCATGAAAATCAGTGAGAACAGGGGAATCAGAGTTCCCAACAGCAACTGTACCACGATTAAACTGATGAACAGACGGTTTTCGATCATTTCTGCCAGGATGCCGATTGACTCTTCGGATTGGTATAATCGGTGAATGAAATCGAGAAATTCCAGCGAGAAATCGACGATCAGCGCGTAGAGCAGAAAATCAGCCAGGCGGTCGAGACAGCGCATGTCTATGGGTCTCCACCTTAGCATCGTTTTGATCATGTAAATAACGAGCACTAAAGCGATTCCGGACACAATTGCAGAGAACAGGAAAACCACCGGCATGAGAACGCTGCTCCACCAGGGATTGGCTTTGATTGAACCGAAGATAAAACCGACGTAACCATGAAGGAGAAAAGCTGAAGGAATACCCAAAAGGGTGATGAAGTAGATGGCTTTTTTGTCAAACGTCAAGGCTTTTTCGGAGAGGTCAGTCGATCCCAGAGTCATCATCCTGTATGCCAGTTTCTTCAAGCCTCTGGAGCGAGAACCTTTTTCTACCAGGGTGGCTCGATATTCGAAATAGATCTCCAGGAGTAACACTGCCATCAAGTACCAGGCATAAACGAAGCCGAACATTGCCATCGCCGACTGGAAGTGCGGGGTAAAAAAGATCGCATAGGAACGTTCCGGATGCCCCAGGTGGGCTAAGAGTGGCAATGGCGCTACGATCAGAAAGGCGAGAGCGGTCAACAACGAAAGCCGATAGGTCGGCTGCAGAGCCTTGACATTGAAAACTTTTACCAGTGAAGCCAGGATGAACGCACCTGCCACCAGTCCTGTCAAATAAGGGTAAATGACGACGAGGAAACCCCAGTGAAGTTCCACTTCATTGGGATAAATAAATCCGCTGATGCTCTGCGATACTGTGTGAAGTTGTTCGATCAGTTTTTCCATTATCGCACCACACCATCCAATCTTGCGTAAAATACTTGAGGTTCGGTGTTAAGGTCGGGTTTAAGCACCTGGATCTCGTTGAACCGGAAGAATCGCGTCAGTCGGCTGGATCGCAAGATAGTATCGCCGAAGATCCTCGCCTGGGTGGGGCAGACTTCCACACAGGCAGGTAGCAGACCACGCTGCAAGCGATGGTAACAGAAAGTGCACTTGTCAGCAGTTTTAGTTACCGGATTCAGGTAGCGTGCTCCGTAGGGGCAAGCTTGGATACAATATCGGCAACCAATACAGTAATCCTGGTCCACCAGAACTACCCCGTCCTCTGTGGTAAAAGTGGCGCCAACCGGACACACTTGCACACAGGGGGGATTTTCACAATGGTTGCAGAGTTTTGGCACGAAGAAGCTGCGCAGGATATTTCCTTCACTTATCTTGGCGGGGAAGCCTTTCGCACCCCCGTGAGGACTACTGACGATAGTTTCGCCATCCACCAAGAGAGTGTATCTTTCAACCCAAGTGCGGAAGTAGAATGGTTCTTTGGGGACCTTGTTCTCCTCTTTACAGGCGACTACGCAACGACCGCAGCCAATACAGGCTTTTACATCTATTCCCATCCCGTAATGATGGCCTGTATTGCCGGATTCAGCCGCACCTGTTTTCTGCTCCGCAAACACATCCTGAAAAGTGCACATAACGGGCAGCAGTCCAGTACCAAGGCCCACCTTGAGGCACTTTTCCAGGAACTCTCTTCTATCCTGATGCCGTTCCTTTTCACTCATTTATTTAGCCTCCGGGTAATGGGGATAATGGCATTCCCAGCAGAAAAAATCCTCGCCGTGTGTTTTGACGTCAACTTTAGGCACAAATCTATCTCCTTTTTGACCTCTGCCGTGACATTTAGCGCAGTCAGCATTGCTGTTCGGTTTGCCCGGCTGGAACATACGAGGACTATTCAGATGATCATCGGGCGTATCATGACATTCCGTACAGTTTAAGGGTGCGTGTGGAGATAGAGCTTTGGTACGATATATGCTTCCATGACAGGCACTGCACTCTTCGGGAGTTTCAGGCGTAACCGGAGCATGGGGATCGTGACAGACGATACAGCGTTTGACCGGGTTGTGAGCCACCGGATCGATCTGGGGAAATCCCGTGGGTTTAGCCGGATTATATACGTGGCAGAGCAGGCAGTGATCCCTTTCGCGGGGAACTTCCGGCAGAACTTCGCCCTCCGTTTTAACGTGATCCTCTCCCGGGCCATGACAAGATTCACAGTTTATCTTCTTATGGTAGGAGGTAGCTTTCAAGGCCTCCATATCATCGTGGCAATCATTGCATGCTTTATGACCCGCATAGCGAATGTCTAAGGCCGCTATGGAATCGATGGCCGCCCTCCGGTAGTGTCCCAGCTCCCCGAAAGTATCAGGGATAAAGAAGCCTCGAATGGCAACGAAGATTGCCACTATGATCACTGCGGCGACTAACAGTCTCTTTACCTGATCAG
>CBDUWK010000071.1:0-8646 GCA_965370905.1 uncultured bacterium
GATTTTCGTCATCGGTCCAGGCAGCGATGCGTTGAAAGCCGGCGAGGAAGGCGAGATTTTTGAACTCATCCAGGTCGTATTTATATGAATTTTCTGTATGAATCGTTTCCCCCGGTTCCAATTCGAAGACATGACTGTCAAGCTTTATGGTTTGCCTAGTTTTACTGACCAAGTGCATTTCAATACGCCCTTCATCCGTATTAAAAGCAGCGCGATGATCGAATTGATCTATGTCGAGTTCTGCATTCAGCTCGCGCTTCATTCTGACCAGGATGTTGCGGTTGAACTCTGCGGTGATACCCTTGGAATCATCGTAGGCAGCTTCAAGAGTTTCCCTATCCTTTTTTAAATCTATACCTATAAGGAGTCCGCCGCCGATACCCACCAATATGCTTAATCGATGCAGTAATTCCACTACACCGTCAGGATCAAAATTACCTATTGTAGAGCCGGGGAAGTAAATAATTCGTCGTTTAGTTTTTAGATGCGGCTCGGGAATCGCAAAATCTGCCGTGAAGTCAGCTACAACCGGCTGAATGGCAATATTCGGAAACTGTTCGGCCAGTGTTAGTGAGGTATCCAGCAAGTGTTTCTCACTGATGTCTACCGGCACATAGGAAACAAGTCTATGTAGATGCTCAAGCAAAATTCTGGTTTTGAGGCTACTGCCGCTTCCCAGCTCGATCAACTGACATTCTGAACCAATCCTGGAAGCCATCTCGGGAGCGAACTCCTCCATGATGGATAGTTCGGTTCTGGTTGGGTAATATTCTTCGAGCTGGCAGATTTCATCAAAGAGCTCTGAACCTCTTTTATCGTAGAAGTACTTACAGGGCAGGCTTTTGGGTTTTGCCTTAAGGCCATCGACAGTATCTGAGAAGAACTTGTCAAGATGCGTGGACTGGTCGTTCTGTAGGTCGGGTGATGCCTCCATTTTCTCGCCTCTAAGATTATATGAAAGTAATTAGTCCTCTCTTGTTAATTGAAGTCCTCTGGGGACGACAATCTTTTCAATTCCATCGAAGAATAGCTGCGCCAACAATGCCAGCAAGGCAGCAGGAACGGCTCCTTCCAGGATCAGGCCGTAGTTATCGAGGCGGATGCCTGTCAATATCGGTTGACCGTAGCCGCCGGCACCGATAAGAGCTCCGAGGGTGGCAAATCCGATGGTTATTACAGCGGAGGTTTTTATGCCTGCTAAGATGGAACGGGATGCCAAGGGCAGTTGGATTCTCAGAAGCTGCCACATGGGGGGCAGGCCTAACGCATCTGCCGATTCGGATAGAGGGAGGGGGATGTCGCTTAAACCAGCATGAGTATTTCTCACCATAGGCAAAAGGCTGTAGAGAAACAGAGCCGCTATGGCCGGCGGTGCGGCAATACCCAGCAGCGGGATCATGAACACCAGAAGCGCCAGAGCAGGGATGGTCTGGATAGTTCCTGTGATTCCTAAGATGATTGTGCCTACTTTTGCATATCTGAACGCGATTACACCCAACGGTATAGCCACTATGATGCCGCCTATCATGGCGAGGCAAACTAAGGTTAGGTGTTCCACAGTGCGTTCCCAGATTCTCGTTATCGTAGATTTATCCTTAACTTCAACAGAGAGCCCATATTGACTGGAGATGAAATCGGCGGCGACCACGGCCTCCGATTCACCTTCGATTTTAACGCGGGCGTTCATCTTTCTTATGATATCTTCATCTATGATACCAGACAAGGTACGCAAGGCGGTGACTACCTCAGGGGCATCACTCTGTAGTTGTGACCTATAGAGGTAAACGGCGTTATACCTCGGGAAATAAGAAAGATCGTCCTCGATAACACGCAGGCCATAGTAGTCGATTTCGGCGTCAGTGGAATACATATCCATAACGTCGATGCTGCCTCTGGCAAGAGCTCTATAGGCCAGATCGTGGTCCAGGCCGCGCACGTTTTGATGTGGAAGTCGATAGGTCGTTTTCAGAGCAGGCCAGCCGTCCCCGCGATCCATGAATTCGTTAGTCAGTCCGAAGCGAAGTTCAGGATGATCTCTTAAATTCGATATAGTGCGCACGTTGAGACTATCAGCGAGATCGGGTTTCATACCGATGGCATAGGTGTTGTTGAATCCTATAGGCTGGGTCATGGAGACGTTTAAATCCTGGAGCGCACCGATCAGTTCCTCGTTACTCTGCAGGTTCAGATTTTTTAGAATTTCTTCTCTGATAGTTCCGGTGTATTCAGGATAGACGTCAATCTCGCCACGACAGAGAGCGTTGAAGAGGAGGCGTGTGCCACCCAACTCACGCAAATGCCTGGTTTCGTTATCACCTGCACCGATTAATTGGGCAGCTATTTCTCCTAATATAACCGATTCGGTGAATTTTTTTGAACCTACAACAATTGGTGGACGGGAAGAAGCAGCGAAGGCACACATATCAGACGGCAGCATTATAAACATGCTCAGAATAACGGCTGCACAAAATCGGATCGAGATTTTAAACATGACTTCGCTGCGCGTTAAAAAACTGAATCACGAATTCATCTGCAGGATTATTTATTATAGATTCGATACTACCTGTCTGAACGACTTGTCCCTGGCGTATTATGACAATCTGATCGCCGAAATAGGCTGCCTCGTCAAGGTTGTGAGTAACCAATAAGGTAGTTTTCCCCAGTTTGCGGAAGATGGTGCGGAGATCGGTTTGAAGGTCTGACCGAACCATGGGATCTAAAGCTCCCAGCGGTTCATCCAGGAGCAAAAGATCAGGATCCAGCATGAGGGCGCGCATGAGGGCTACGCGTTGTTTTTGACCGCCGGATAACTCTACGGGGTAACGCTGAAGTCCGTTAGCAGGAAATTGTGTGATTGCTCTTAAAACCTCTATTCTGCGGAGTATTTTCTTGTCATTCCATCTCAGATATTTTGCCATCAGGGAGATATTATCAGCAGCCGTTAAATGCGGGAAGAGTCCTCCATCCTGAATGACATATCCGATGCGCTGCCGCATTTTAAAAATAGTGGTTTTATCCAGGCTTTCACCACTGAAAAGGATACGACCCGCATCGGGTGCAATCAAACCGAGAATCAATCTCAGAAGGGTCGATTTGCCACAACCGCTGGGGCCGATCAGTACGGTGGTTTTGCCGGGAATTACATCGAGGTCGATGCAATCGATAACTTTTGCCCGGTCATAAGATTTTTCTACTGCCTCAAGTTGAATCACAGCTTCAATCTCACATGGCCTGAATTAATACATACATGGGCGGAGACGTCATGCCTGAATATAGTTTATGGAGGTTAAATAGTCAAGTACTTGTTTTTCCGTCGCACGAGGGCGTGCGACTGCACCTATATTTACATTCTCGGACACACTCTTCCGCGGGTCCGAGGGACTCCTTCGGAGAATGAAAAATCAGGCATATTTCAATAGTCTCAAATTATATTCGCCCAATTCTGTTTAAAACCATTAACCGGATCTCGCTCATATCCTCCATAGCGAAGCGCACGCCTTCACGACCCAAGCCAGAATCTATAACGCCTCCATAGGGCATATTATCCACCCTCATCAAGGGCACATCGTTGATAACGACTCCGCCAACTTCGAGTTCATTCCAGGCGTAAAAAGCGTGATCCATGTTTTTGGTGAAAATACCGGCCTGGAGTCCGAAATCGCTATCGTTAATTTCAGCTATTGCTCGCTTAAAATCAGAGAATGGTTTAATTGTAGCGATGGGTCCAAATACTTCCTGGCAGTTAACATTGTCACGGCTATCGACATTTTCCAGCCAAGTGGCCTGGTAGAAGACGCCGTCACGGTTGCCTCCACAAAGAACCCTGGCGCCATGTTCGACGGCTTCATTTACCCATTCTTCCATCCTTATAGCTTCTTTTTCGCTAATGATCGGTCCCAGGCTGGTCGTATCTTCGGTGGGATTGCCCGCTTTCAGCAAGTTCGTACGTTCGACAAGCATGGGTACGAAATCTTGGTAGAGGCTTTCATGGATCAGGACTCGCTGCACACTGATGCAAGATTGACCGGATTGATAGAAAGCTCCAAGTGTAACGCGGTCTGCCGCATATTCCAGGTCCGTTCCTTCATCAACAATGCAGCCAGCATTGCCTCCCAGTTCGAGAACGACTTTTTTCTTACCTGCTCTTTCTTTGAGAGCCCAACCTACATCGGGAGATCCGGTAAAAGAAAGAAGCTTAAGTCGGTCATCGGTGGTAAACAGGTCAGCGCCATCGCGCCTGGCGGGCAGTATGCTGAAGGCTCCTTTTGGCAGATCAGTTTCAGCAAGGATTTCACCGATAATCAGAGCCCCAACAGGCGTTAGTGAGGCCGGTTTTAACACGAAAGGACAGCCGACTGCTATTGCGGGTGCGATTTTATGAGCAACCAGGTTGAGCGGAAAATTGAACGGACTTATAAAAGAACAGGGACCGATGGGTACTCGCTTATAGATCGATTCATAACCTTCTGCACGAGCAGAAATGTCGATGGGCAAATATTCTCCGCCAAACCGCACCGCCTCTTCTGCAGCGATGCGGAAGGTATCGATAAGCCGGGTTACCTCGCCTTCAGCATCTTTTATGGGTTTGCCAGCCTCTACACAGAGTGAATAAGCCAGTTCATCGAATCTCTCCTGGAAGCGGCGGACACAGTGGTGCAGCACTTCTGCTCGTTTATAAGAGGGCATCCTGCGCATCGGTTCGGCTGCTTTAAGGGTCCATTCGATGGCCTTGTCAATTGCTTCAGGATCAGCCATTGCTACCCGGGTTACCAGTTCGCCGGAGAATTTGTTCAGCACGTCCAAATCTGTATTGGGTTGGAGCGGTTCATTGGCAAGGAAATAGGGATATGATTTCGGCAACATTTTATACTCCTGTGATTTCTTTTAGTGCGACAGCAAACGGCCCAGACGTTCGGTTAACTTCAAATTTTCGCTATAATCCACGGGGACAATAACGACAGTAGGCTTTTCATTTTCTGCGAATGCTGCTTCCATTGCGGGGATGAATCGATCCGCAGATTTGACTCTGACAGCCTTGGCCCCGAATGATTCAGCCAGCTTAACAAGGTCCGGATTTTGAAAATGCACGTGCGAGGTTCGGTTGAACTGGCTCATCTGTTTCCATTCAATCAGGCCGAATCCGCCGTCTTCCCAGACCAAGAAGACGCAAGGCACACGATGCTCTACTGCAGTTGCGAGTTCCTGCACATTCATGAGAAATCCGCCATCACCCATCAAACCGACGACATGCCTCTCCGGCTGGATCATCTTGGCTGCGATCGATCCCGGGAGCGCAATTCCCATGGAACAGAAGCCGTTGGAAATAAAGCAGGTATTGGGTTTGAATGTCAAGTAGTGGCGGGCTATCCACATTTTATGAGCTCCGACATCAGAGATGAGGATATCATCTTCCGCCAATACGGTGCGAAGGTCGCGCAAGATGCGCTGAGGTTTCATGGGGAAGGAATCAGAAAGGGCAGCAGATGCGGCTTTTTCATCAACATCGTCATGTCCGCATGAAGCATATTCTTCGAATCCCAACTCTATGACCATGTGATCCCTGAGATGACTAAAATCTGAAATATCAAATTTGACGGCGTCACCAATTCGTTCATTGATCTCCCAAAGTGCGGAGGCTATGTCGGAAACGACTTCAACTTCGCAGGGGTAATGGGCATCTACCTCGGCTGGTTCGAAATCTATATGGATAATTTTCTTCAGCTGACCGATATTCCAATTATCAGGCAGCCATTCGATCAGGTCATAGCCGATAGCTATAACTACGTCTGCTTTTTCGAAGGCTTCGGAGACATGATCGCGCGTCCCCAAGCCGGCAGTAAGAAGGGAATGCGGATCCCGGTCGTCTAGGGCGCCTTTTCCCATAAACGTATGAGCGACCATAATTCCGGTTTGATCGACAAAACGTTTAAGTTGTATGGAGGCACGCTTGCGAATGCAACCGTTACCTGCTAAGATTATGGGACTTTTTGCGGATTTTAAAACATCTATGACTCGATCAACAGCCTTATAATCAGGTGCGGGGCGGCGCAATTTGTAACCTTGGGATCGGATTGGTTTAAGATCGCACTCTACTTTCGCAATATCTTCCGGTAATTCGATATGGCAGGCACCCGGTTTCTCCTGTACAGCCAGCTTGAAGGCTTTACGCACCACTTCTGGGATGCTATCTGCTTGTCTGATAGTCGTGGACCACTTGGTGATGGGGCGAAACATGGCGACTACGTCCATGTTCTGGTGAGATTCCTTGTGCAGCCTCTCGGTGGTAGCCTGACCGGTAATCGCCAGCAGCGGCGACCTGTCAAAATGGGCGTTGGCTACACCTGTCACCAGATTGGTCGATCCCGGACCAAGCGTTCCCAAACAAACACCGGGCTTTCCGGTAAGTCTGCCATATAAATCCGCCATGAAAGCAGCACCCTGCTCGTGGCGCGTTAAGATGAATTCTATTGATGAATCCAAAAGCGAGATCATAATATCCGCGTTTTCCTCGCCGGGGACACCGAAAATATATTCAACACCCTCTTCTTCCAAAGCTCTAAGAACTAGATCTGAAGATTTCATAGTTAGATTTTCACATCCATATAACGTATGACATTATTTTGAAGAAGGACGAGATTATGTTTCGATGTGTTGGTGGAGTCGCCGATCCAATCGAATTTACGATAAAGTACCCAATTATCAATGGATGCATTTGCCTATTCACTAAGTTCAACTCAGATTTCCACTTCGAGTGGTTGGTGACCCTTAAAATAGGTAATGGAATTTTGTCCTCTTAGTCGTAGCTGTGAACGAACTTTTTTCAGATTAGAGCCGATCCTGCTCTCTTCGTGTGCATCAGAACCCAAAGTGAAGCGCGTTCCAGATCGAATCAGGTAGTTCAGTAAGGTGCTGGTGGGATAGATTTCCCGCATACCTTCAATTTCCAGGCCTCTGGAGTTAATTTCTACCGCTATGTTGCCGGCAGCGATTTTTTCGACTACTTCTAAAAATATATCGTTACTGAACTCAGGCGGTTTTCCGGGTGGGTGGGGGAGACTGCGTCGGATATAATCGAGGTGAGCAATAATATCGAAAATATTACTATTGATTGCATCCGTAATCCTTCCGTAATAGATCCGATAAAGCTCTTGCTCAGTTTTATGTTTGTATATAGATTGTTTCAAGGAGTGTGGAGTGTCCAGTTGCCAGTCATCTATGATGTGTACTGAAACTAAAAAATAATCGAACGTGTAGGCATGGCGGATTTCTGCATAATGTTCCTCGCAGCCGGGGTAATAGTCCAATTCGAGACCACAGAATATCTGCATTTCACCCTTGAATTCATCCTTGATTTTCAGTATTTGATCCACATAGACTTCGAGTTCACGCTCTTCAATGCCGCGATAGCGCGGATGAGGATCAATGGCGGGACCATGTTCAGAAAACCCGAGGATATTTATACCATTACGAAGCGCTTCACGGGCGAATGAACGAAAAGCCTCCTGGCCATTTCTCCAGGGTGAAGGGTGTATGTGCAGATCAAGTTGAATCACAGGGTTTCTGCGCAGATATCCAAAAATGAGGCACAACGAGCATGTCCATTTTCCTCACCAAGCATCTCATCGGCCTGTAATATTTGGTCGGGAGTCCATCTGTAAGTATCACCTTTAAAGTGAAGGTTGATACGATCGATTTGAATGTCGGTATCATTAATATCCATGGCCACTATTCTGGCGATGATGGCGAAGACGGCTTCTTTTTTGCCTTCACCAATCTCGATCTCAACTACGAAGCCGTTACCTATTTGCGGTGAATCCACCACCAGAACCTGGGCGTCTGTATAACCTTCCTGGTGAAAGTGATCCCGCAGGCGATTTTCAAGGATAAAAGGATTATTATCGATGGGTTGTTCCTCGTGCAGTGCTTCGATTTGACCGCGTAATGCGATGTTATTCCCATACGTTTCTTCACGCCGTTCGATCCAGATATTGCGTTCTTCAGTGGATTCAAGCAGCCCGAGCAACTGGTTGATTCTTACTTCCAATTTGAGTAGACGTTTGTATATCTCACCAATTAGGGAGAAATCTCTGTTGCTCACGTGTTCATGAGCAGCGAGAACTGTTGCCTCCCATTGATTCAAGGATGTTTCTATCTCCTGTCCACGGACTCTGTCACTGCCGGGATCGTTCAAGATGATACTCGATCTTACAGGTTTCGGCTGGGCCTCGACTTCGAGGCTTGTTTGAGCTGGGATTTCAGTAACCCGCGGGTCTTTGATTGAGAAAGCGCTTCGCGGCAGGCGCTGTTCAGTTTTTTCAGAGAGAAGGAATTTGCGTTCCGCCCACCTCTGGATTTCGGGGGGTTGTTGTGAGAATGGTGCTACCGTAGCATCGGCATCGAACACATTCTTTTCTATCACCGGATCGATAATCATCCTGAATGCTCCACCACTGATTCTCACTGCGTAATAGTGTGAATCTATATTTCCCTGTCCGAAAAGTCTTATCCTCAGCAGGGTCGATTCAGGCAGATCGCTGAATCCCTGCACCATGCCTCTATCCACCAGACAGATGGGATGAATTGGGTAACCATCGTCCTCGAGGTATAGTCTGAAAGCGAGGTCTCGGAGCAGTTCGCCGTTTTGGG
>CBDUWK010000072.1:0-8544 GCA_965370905.1 uncultured bacterium
CCAAGAGCATTTCCCAAAACGTAAAAACATTCAGATGTTACGCACTTATGCCATTATTCCTGATCCCGACGTCCAATATTCCGACAGGTACAGTGATTTTGATCCGAATAGAGAACTTAAACTTATCTATGTAGGGTGTCTGATGGAATACCGCGGCGCTTTCATTATGATTGATGTTGTTGATAAATTGAAGGATATCTATCCGAATGTTACACTTGATCTTGTAGGTGCCTCCCAACCGTATTCCCTGGAATCCGTACTGCGAAAAAAGGCAGAAAGATTGGGTGGTAGAATCAAATTTCACGGGTATCTGGATTGGGTAGAAATTGAACCGAAGCTAAGAGAGGCACACATCGGTTTAGTACCCATGCAGCCGCACCCGAACCTCACCGGATCGCTTGTAACCAAATTATACGACTACATGATCTATGGATTGCCCTTTGTGGCATCAAACTTCCCTTTATGGCTGGAATTTCTAAAAGAGAACCCAGCGGGAATTCCTGAAGATGCTACCGACCCTGCAGCTTTCGCAACAGCCATCTCCGATCTTGCTGAGTCCCCGGAGAAACTGCGCGAACTCAGTCAGAATGGTTACAGACTCGTACGTGAAAAATTTAGTTGGCAAGCCGAAAGCCAAACCCTGCTGAATATCTATCGCGACTTCACTTAGCATTACCAATGCGTTTAGGTACATCTGATTCAAAAGCTATTATTCACTCTTAGCTCCGGTGAAATTTAATGGATATTATCAAATATTATCACACTCTAAAATATTTACGGCTGAGGCAAATCCTCGGCCGCATCTGGTTTAGGCTGAGTAGGGCGAAACCGGATCTTCGACCTGCACCTGAACTAAGACCGGTGGGTAAAAATGTCTGGGTTGCTCATGGTCAACGAGCCCCGATGATGTTATCCCCCACGAAAATACGTTTTCTAAACGAAGAACGTGAAGTGACGTCTGCTGATAGCTGGCATATTTATCCCGAACAGAAACTCTGGCTCTACAATCTACAATATTTTGACGATTTAAACTCGCGAGACGCAGGAAAAAGGCGCGAATGGCATGAAAATTTGATAGAACGCTGGATAGAGGAAAATCCACCCTGCAAAGGATTTGGATGGGATCCATATCCGCTTTCAATGCGCATAATGAACTGGATTAAATGGGTACTGTGCGGCAACCAGTTGTCCTCCAGAGCTCTAAACAGCCTGGCAGTGCAAGTCAGGTGTCTGTTTAAACGATACGACTACCATCTCCTCGGCAATCATCTTCTGGTTAATGGAAAGACATTTATTTTCGCAGGTTTGTTTTCTCAGGGCCCTGAAGCTGAAAGATGGTTGCGTAAAGGTATCAGAATATTAGAACAGCAGATTCCCGAGCAGATTTTGGAAGATGGCGGTCATTTTGAGCGTTGCCCCATGTATCACAACCTCATCGTTGAGGATTTCTTGGATCTACTGAATATCTATCGCGTCTATGATCGAGAGCCGGAACCATCATGGCAGATAGTTGCACAAAAAATGCTTACTTGGGCTCAATCGATGGCGCATCCGGATGGACAGATAGCTCTCTTTAACGACGCAGGTATGGAGATAGCTCTAACAGCAAGGCAACTTGAAGAGTATGGGCAGCGGCTTGGTTTAGATTTCGGGAAGAGTCGATCCAACAAAATCGTACACCTTACCAATACCGGATATATTCGTTCGGTTTCTGGACCCGTTGCTATGATCGCCAATGTAGGTTCGGTTGGCCCTGATTACCTTCCCGGACATGCTCACGCTGATACATTCAGTTTCGAATTATCATTTGGAGATAGGAGATTGATCGTAGATTCAGGTAGTTCTACTTATGATATTTCACCGGAAAGGCTCCAACAACGCGGCACGGCGGCCCATAATACCCTGCAGATCGATGGACAGAATTCATCCGAAGTGTGGTCTTCTTTTCGTGTTGCCAGACGAGCCAGAGTGCGGGACGTGCTGGTATCAACTGAAGGGGAACAAATACGCATCCAGGCGGCCCATGATGGTTACTCTCGCCTGAAGAATGGCGGACTGCATCATCGAACCTGGATTCTGAGTGAAGAAGAGCTTACCATCCTGGATGAAGTTGATGGCAATGATGATCATGAGATTCGCCTATGCTTCGATTTTCATCCTGATATTGATGTTTTACAGGTTAGTGAGAATGTTTTTAAATGGATGGATGGAGAAGGGAAAATAGGAATACTGGAGATGGATAAGATCTTGGAAGCAAATGTAGAACCAAGTACCTATCATCCTGAATTCGGACTTTCACAAGAAAATCAACAAGTGGTGGGTGTCGTTTTTCATTCATTGCCATTGCAGGTGATTTCACGATTCAAATGGTTTGATACAAATTAAAATAAAAGTAATATCGCGATGTGCCAATGAAAGCTTGAACATCTTATTCCTGTAAGTGCATCGTCGTTCTATTTTACATTTTATTGCGACTCAGCATATACAGAAAACCCCCCTTTTTACTTGACTGTTGAACATAAAAATTTTAAATTTAAGGTTCACCATTTTATGAGGTAACTAATGCGCATTGGAGTTCTAACAGGCGGCGGCGATTGCCCCGGTTTAAATGCCGTAATCCGCAGCGTCACCCGACGCGCCATTGCAACCTACGATTGGGATGTATTAGGTATAAAAAACGGTTGGGGAGGCCTGGTTAAAGGATACGCCGAACCCCTCTCTCTGTATTCGGTATCCGGTATTCTACACCGGGGCGGAACGATTCTGGGGACTTCACGAACCAATCCCAAAAACGACAGAGATGCCTGGTCTAAAGTTAAACACCACCTGAAAAAGTATTCCATTGACGCGCTCATAGCCATCGGTGGAGAAGATACTCTCTCCGTGGCACTGCAAATGCACCAGGATGGTTTTCCGGTAATTGGTGTCCCCAAGACTATCGATAACGATATTAAAGGAACTGATTATACCTTCGGCTTCAATACCGCAGTATCAATAGTTACTGAAGCCATTGACCGCCTGCATACCACCGCGGAATCACATCATCGCATCATGGTCGTCGAAGTAATGGGACGGCATTCCGGTTGGATCGCCGTACATTCCGGCATCGCCGGAGGTGCTGATGCTATCTTGATCCCAGAAGTTCCTTTTGAAATAAAAGATCTCTGCAAGAAACTGAAAAAACGCCATGAAAACAAGGATTTCTCCATCGTGGTAGTTTCCGAAGGTGCCAAGATAAAAGGCGGCGAACTGATATTGCAAACTGAGAAGAAGGATGCCTTCGGCCATGCGCGTCTGGGGGGTGTTGGTCGCTTTCTCGCAGATGAAATCGAGGAGAAAACTGGCATCGAAACCCGTCTCACGGTTCTGGGACACACTCAGCGAGGTGGTAGTCCTACAGCCTACGACCGCATCCTGGCTACCCGCTTCGGCGTTAAAGCCGTGGATGCAGTTAAAAATGGCGATTTCGGCAAGATGGTTGCCCTCCGTTCCGAAGACATTATCACCGTAAAACTGGAAGACGCCGTCCTCGAGAATAAGCTGGTGGATATGCAGTGGTACGAGATCGCCGAGCTGTTCTTCGGGTAGATTTATAAAGGGAACGGATTGTTTTTTGCTCCTAAGTTCTTTAAAATTAAAAGTTGAAAGTAGAAACAGCAAAGCTGGATAGAGTGCCTGACATGAATAAAATACTAAACCTTCGCCCTGATTACATAAAACAAAAACTGGGCGAAAATAATCCTATCTGCCTCATCGGCAGTCACGTGATCATCGATGCTTTTCGTGAGGAAAAGGTGATGATAATGGCCTGCAATTGCCGCATCAAGCACGTAATCCCAGGAATTATGCGCGCGGCCGAAGACCTCGATGCCATTATCGCCTTTGAACTTGCCAAAACCGAAGGAAACATAGATGGTGGCTACACTGGCCAGACCCCGCAGATCTTCTTCGATACTATCATCCGGTACGCGAATAAGTTAAATTTCAGTAAGCCCTTCTTCATTCACGCAGATCACATCACCGTCAAGAATACTTCTGACAAGGAAATCGATTCTTCCGCCGAGTTGATCAAAGCCGAACTGGAAGCAGGTTACACCTCTTTCGCCATCGATGCCTCCTTCAACGAATTGGATGACAACATCCGCATCACCACCACGCTGGCAAAAGATATCAGCGATATGAAGATCGGCCTCGAAGTTGAAGTCGGTGAAGTTAAATCGACTGGCCAGGAAGCCGAAATTACTTCAGTTGAAGAGGCGGTTACATTTATCAGTAGTCTCAAGGACAACGGCTTGAATCCCGACCTGCTGGCTATCAATAACGGTTCCAAACATGGCAATTACAAACCGGGCGAAGATGTGGCTATTGACTTACAGCGCACCGGTGATATATACCATGAAATACGCCGCTATGGCGTCTGCATCGCTCAGCACGGTATTACCGGAACTCCTCTGCATCTGATGGGTCAGTTTACCGAATACGGTATCCGCAAGGGCAATGTCGGCACCCTGTGGCAAAATATCGCGTATGAACATATGCCCGAAGATCTAATGGCTAACATGAGAAAATGGGCTGAAGACAACAACCAGGATATCAAGCAGACGACCAGACAATTTAAAAAAGAGATCGACTCTATCGGCGAAAAGTACGCCCATGCCATTGAAGAACATGCTTACCGCGAAGCCTGCGAACACATCAAGGCTTTCCGTTCTGATGGGTCAGCGTCTCTTCTGGCGCAAAAAATATAAACAACTAATCATCCGTCATTATTAACCCCAGACGGCATAATAAACAAATCGGAGACAACATGGCTATTCGAGTGGGAATAAACGGTTTCGGGCGCATCGGTCGACTGGTCTTTAAAGCCGCCTATAAAAATCCGAACTTCGAATTTGTCGGTCTGAATGACTTAACTGACGCCAAAACTCTGGCGCACTTGCTTAAATATGATTCAACGCACGGACGTTTCCCGGATGAAGTAACTCATGACGATACTAATATATTCGTAGCCGGGAAGAAGCTTCCCATCATGGCGATACGCAGTCCCGGAGAAATCCCCTGGCGTGATCTCGGCGCTGATGTTATCGTCGAGTCCACCGGTATATTCCGGCAGAAAGCTCAATGCGAGGAACATATAAAAGCTGGTGCATCCAAGGTTGTTCTGACCGTGCCAGCTAAGGATGAAATCGACGCCATTGTGGTTTTAGGAGTCAACGACCACGTACTAAAGCCGCAGCACAAGATCGTTTCCAATGCTTCCTGCACCACCAATTGTCTCGCTCCGGTAGTCAAAGTTCTGCATGAGGCTTTCGGAGTTGAATATGGATTGATGACCACCATACACTCATATACCAATGACCAGAATGTGCTGGACATGCCTCACAAGGATCTCCGCCGGGCCCGTTCTGCGGCGGTTTCAATTATACCTACCACAACTGGTGCTGCAAAAGCGGTTGGTAAAGTCATTCCCGATCTTAAGGGAAAGATGGATGGTATGGCTTTTCGTGTTCCGGTGATGGATGGTTCCGTGATTGACCTCGTTGCTACCATGTCCCGTGACGTTACCGTTGATGAAGTAAACCAGGCGATGAAGAGAGCTGCAGAGGGCAGCCTTAAAGGCATCCTCGAATACACCGAAGACCCCATTGTTTCCGCTGATATAGTTGGAAATCCTCATTCCTCAATTTTCGATGCTCTTTCAACTAATGTGATCGGTGGGAATATGGTGAAAGTCGTTTCCTGGTACGACAACGAATGGGGCTATTCCAACAGGGTTGTAGACCTTATAAAGAAAATAACTTGAAATGAACAAGCTCTCCATCGACCAGCTCGAGCTGAATGGGAAACGGGTTCTGGTGCGCGTTGATTTCAACGTACCGCTGACAGCAGACGGTGAGGTTCGCGACGATTTACGTATCCGTGCCGCTCTCCCTACCATAAATAAAATCATGACAGACGGCGGGAAAGCCGTCTTGATGTCGCACCTCGGGAGACCGAAAGGAGAGAGAAAACCTGAATTTAGCTTAAATCCGGTAGCCGGACATTTAGCCCAGCTTTTGGGTGGCGACGTAAAGTTCGCTTTCGACTGTATCGGACCTGAAGTGGAATCTCAGGTTGATCGGTTGAAATCCGGAGAGTGCCTCTTGCTCGAAAACCTGCGCTTTCACAGCGGCGAGACCGAAAATGATCCGGTCTTCGCCCAAGCGCTGTCGCGTCTTGGCGACGTCTACGTAAACGATGCTTTCGGGACTGCACACCGGGCGCACGCCTCAACTGAAGGAGTGACACGTTACTTCGAACAGCGCGCTGCTGGCTACCTGATGATGAAAGAACTGGAATATTTAGGCAAGGCTCTTGAAGCTCCCCGGCGTCCCTTTGTAGCTATTCTGGGGGGAGCCAAAATCTCCGGTAAGATCGAAGTTATCAAAAACCTGCTTCCCAAAGTAGATACGTTGATTGTAGGTGGGGGAATGGCATTTGCTTTCTTTAAAGCTAAAGGCGGCGAGATCGGAGACTCCCTTTTCGAATCAGATACCCTTACCATAGCTCAGGAAGCTCTGAAATTGGGTAAATCTACTGGAACGGAAATTTTGTTGCCTGCTGATACAGTGGTAGGTGACAAGTATGATCCCAACGCCCAGGTAAAGGTTATGCCCGCAGGTGAAATAGCTGAGGGTTGGCAGGGATTGGACATAGGACCTGAGACGATCGAGCTGTTTAAACAGAAAATCTTAAAAGCCAGGACTATAGTCTGGAATGGTCCTATGGGTGTATTCGAAATGGCTCCCTTTGTCCACGGAACCAAGGCCGTGGCAGAAGCGCTCGCCGAAGCTACCGCTCTCGGAGCAACTACCATAGTAGGAGGAGGCGATTCAGCAGCCGCGGTCAAACAGTTTGGCTTATCTGAGAAAATCAGTCATATTTCCACCGGCGGTGGCGCTTCTTTGGAATTTCTCGAAGGCAAAGAGTTACCAGGTGTTGTCGCTCTTAGCGATAGCCCTTAAAAAACCATCGCGCGGGGGCTTACCCTTGCGATGAATAAATAGATATACTGATTAGACATGTCGAAAAAATTCATAGCAGGCAACTGGAAATTAAATCCTGCCGACGGCCCAAAAGCTGTTGAGCTTTGTTCTGAACTTAGATCTGCTCTCAATGCCTATTCTAAAGTTAGAATCGCACTGTTTCCACCCTTTCTCGGCCTCGGTATGATCTCCAAGATTTTCGCAGATACCGATATTGCAGTCGGAGCCCAGAACCTTTTCTGGGAAGATACTGGAGCGTATACCGGTGAAGTATCCGGCTCTATGATAAAGAGCGCTGGTTGTGATTATGTGATTATCGGCCATTCCGAGCGGAGGCAGTATTTCGGCGAAACTGATGAAACCGTTAACAGGAAAATAACCGCTGCCCTGCGAAATAATCTCTATCCCATCGTATGTGTGGGAGAATCTCTGGAACAGCGCGAAACGTCTGTTTTCAAAGACGTCGTGCGGGAACAAGTTTCAGAAGCATTGCGTGAAATTGATGTCGCAGATTTGATCGGCAATCTGGTCATAGCCTACGAACCTGTATGGGCTATTGGAACTGGCAGAAATGCTACGCCGCAACAGGCTCAGGAAATGCACGCATTCATCAGGCAACTTCTGGCAGAAGAACAAGGCGAAGCGTTATCGGAAACAACCCTGATAATATATGGCGGCAGCGTCAATCCCGATAATGCCAGGGAACTGTTGTCCCAACCTGACATAGATGGAGCGCTGGTCGGTGGCGCCAGCCTAAATGCCGCTTCTTTCGCCGCTATAGTAAAAATAGGTGATGAATTAAGTATAAAATAGAGACAAACATGATTTACTCATTTCTGCTCAGCGTTCATTTAATCGTATCGATTCTTCTGGTAATAGTAATTCTGCTCCAGTCTTCCAAGGGTGGTGGTCTGGCAGGATCTGCCTTTGGTGGAGGGGCGTCCACCGCCTTTCTCGGCGCACGTGGTACTGCCACCTTTCTCTCCAGAGCAACCACTGTTTTGGCAGTAATCTTCATGCTGAATTCTCTCGGATTGTCGTTTATGTTGGGCGGCACTACGGCGCCCGTGTCCGTCACTCAGCAGGCTATTCAGACCGAAGCCAGCAATCTGCCCCGCGTCGCTGATGAATTCGGCTCAGGTTTGGAAACCATGCCCTTGCAAACGCTTCCTGGCACCACCGGAGGAACTGGTGAATTACCAGCCACGACCACAACCGATACCGATAATGGCGCTGGATCTGAAACAGAACAATCTGAATAATTTATCATAAATTACAAACGAATTTTGCCGGAGTGGTGGAATTGGTAGACACACTATCTTGAGGGGGTAGCGCTCGCGAGGGTGTGCCGGTTCGAATCCGGCCTCCGGCACCAGAATCCCCAACACTTCGTTGGGGATTGACTTTTACATTTTACAATTCCTAGCCACTAGTTCCTAATCCCTAACCCCTAACCCCTAATCCCTAACCCCAAAACCCCAACCCCGAGGCCCCAAGGCCCAAGCCCAGAGCCCCCAAC
>CBDUWK010000073.1:0-8494 GCA_965370905.1 uncultured bacterium
CAGTCAATTTCGAAAGCCCGGAAGGAACGCGGGACAAAATTATTTTTGACAACCTTACGCCACTCTTTCCACTTAAGAAATTCAACCTCGAAGATGATGTAAAAGACTATTCCACGAGGATAATGGATATTTTCACCCCCATTGGGATGGGGCAGAGGGGACTTATAGTTGCACCCCCTAGAACTGGTAAAACAATCCTATTGCAGAAAATTGCAAATTCGATCGCCAATAATCACCCTGACTCAACCTTAATCGTTCTGCTTATCGACGAGCGACCTGAAGAAGTTACCGATATGGAGCGTACGGTCAGAGGGGAGGTAATCAGTTCTACTTTCGATGAAAAACCTGAGCGTCATATACAGGTTGCAAGTATGGTTTTAGAAAAAGCCAAAAGGCTGATCGAATATAAGCATGACGTCGTTATCCTCTTGGATAGCATAACCAGATTAGCCCGAGCTCATAACGCCGTAAGTCCGCATTCAGGACGCATACTCTCCGGTGGTATGGACGCTACTGCACTCTATGAACCAAAGCGTTTCTTTGGCGCAGCCCGCAATATCGAAGAGGGTGGCTCCTTAACTATCATCGCCACTGCATTGATTGAGACCGGCAGCCGCATGGACGATGTAATATTTGAAGAATTTAAGGGTACAGGCAACATGGAACTGGTACTTGATCGAAAGTTGGCCGATATTCGTATTTTCCCAGCCATCGACATCAATCGCTCCGGGACACGCAAGGAAGAGCTTCTCCTGAAGGAGGACGTTCTCAACAAGATATGGATTCTGAGAAACCTTTTAGCTGATTCGAATACCATCGAAGCTATGCGCTTTATCCTGGAAAAAATGCGCGGCACTAAATCCAACAAGTCATTTTTTGACGTTATGAAGAACGGGGGGTAGCTATTCCCCCACTATTTATATATTTCGCGCCAGACGTTGAACTGGCGCTTCTATTTTGCTTTGTATATATGTTTATTTTGATAGTATTTCATAAATATTGGCGCATTGCCCTTTTGTGCCTATTTTATCTCTTTAAAGCTAATGAACGTATCTATACATCTATTTCACTTGACTTTTGCTTAAAATGATTATAATATTTATAATTGATATCTCTATGATCAGGTGATCTTTTGCAGAGAGTTCTCATTCTTCGAAACCAGGGTATAGGGGATTTGATCCTGATCACGCCGGCCATCAGAGCTATTCGCGCTGCACATCCAGGAGCTCATATAGCTATTATGGTGGGTGACTGGTCGAAGAGTGCGATAGAGGGTAACACGCACCTCGACGAAGTGATCGCCTATCCCGATCAATGGATACAGCGGAAGAATCCCTGGGGGTATGTGCGGCTGATTAAACGTCTCCGTAAGAATCGATTTGACATTGCCTATATATTCCATTCGCATCCCTTTATTCACCTGATGGTAGTGTTGGCCGGTATTCCCCGGCGATACGGTTTTTATGATCCCAAATTGCGTAAGCCTGGATTCATGTTAACGGGAAAAACTGAATGGCAGCCAAATACGGATCGTTATATTGCAGATAACTATTTAGATATTCCCAGGCTCTACGGCTGGCAGGGAAACGACCTCTCGCTGGATTTCGTTCTTTCAGAACAGGAACAAACTCAGACCGATAGCATTCTATCTGAACAAGGTCTGAAAGCGAAGGAATACGTTGTAGTAGCGCCAGGCGGCGGTATAAATCCACGTCAGGATGTTTTTGAAAAGCGCTGGGGTAGCGATAAATATGCTGATCTTTGTAAGCTGATATTAGATGAATGGCAGATTCCTATTGTACTGACCGGCAGTACCCAGGAGATAGATATCGGCAGTGAAATTATCGGTAACAACTCCGGAAATGTTATTAACCTGATAGGTAAGATTCCCTTCCGATTAACTGCTGGTATAATTAACCGCAGTCAAATGTTAATTTGCAACGATTCATCTGTCATGCATGTTGCGGTTGCTTTCGGAGTGCCAAGTCTGACGATATTCGGTCCCTCCAATCCGAAATCCCTGCTTCCTGATTCAGAGATCAACCAGTGGATCACTTCAGGTCTCGATTGCAGTCCTTGTTACTGCAATAGCATATTCAAAGGGTGTGACCATCTGCGCTGTCTGACGGAATTGAGTCCAGATGTAGTGATGACGAGGCTGAATCTATTACGCGCGAATATATTGAATCATAGAACTCTCTAATATGAGAAAATTTGATGATCTGGATCACAAACCAGCCCATAGTTTTTACCGTACTTTATTTGGGCTCTGCTCCATGTTTATAATGTTTATTGGTTTGCACAGAGAAATAATTGGAGATATTCGATGTATCGGTTAAAAGTACTGATGCTAAATCCCCCCTTCCTGAAGCGGTTTTCGCGTCCCCAGAGGAATCCAGGAGTGACCCGTTCGGATACCATGTACTATCCTTACTGGATGTCTTATGCTACGGGAGCTTTGGAAAAAGACGGCTTCGACGTGCAATTTTATGATGCACCTGCTGCAGGAAAAGATTACAATGAAATTGAGAAAAGGACGTTGGAATTCAAACCGGACATGCTGGTCCTTGACACCTCTACGCCCAGCATCCACAATGACGTAAACGTTCTCGAAAAACTGAAGGCGAAACTCCCTGATGTAAAAGCAGTTATGGTAGGAACGCAAGCTACCGCCATGACAGATGAAACTTTTGGATTCTCCGAAAAGATAGATTTCATCCTGCGTGGTGAATACGATCAGACTCTACGAGAGTTAGCAAAAACCCTGGAAAACGGCGGTGATCCGACCAAGCTCGAAGGAGTTTCATACCGCAGCAATGGGACAGTTTCGCACAACCCGCAAAGGCCGTTGATTTCCGATTTAGACGAACTGCCATTTGTTTCTGAGGTTTACAAGAGACATCTGAATATATGGGATTACTTCAATCCTGATTGTCTGTTTCCCAACGTCACCATCCTCACCGGAAGGGGATGTCCCTATCGTTGCACTTTCTGCCTCTGGACAGCTACTCTCTCGGGGTATAAAACCCGCCTCCGATCAGTAGATAGTGTCCTCGATGAGCTGATGTATATTCAAAAGGAATTTCCGGATGCACGTGCAATCTTTTTCGAAGATGACATCTTCACGATAAATGAAAAGCGTTGTGTCGAGCTTTGCGAAGGTATGATACAGCGTGGTTTTAAATTACCTTGGAATGCTAATAGCCGTGCGGATATATCGATCGAAACCTTGCAGGCAATGAAGGCTGCTGGTTGTAGAGCGCTGTGTGTTGGTTTTGAAACGGGTAACCAGGAGATCATAGACGCCTACGGCAAACGCATTAGCGTAGATGATTATTACAAGTTTGCCAAGAATGCACGTAAGGTAGGCATTCACATGCATGGCTGTTTCATCGTGGGTGGACCGGGTGAAAATCGCAAAACCATGGAAAAAACCCTTAAAATGGCTTGCGATTTAAAACCTGATACGGCACAGTTTTATCCTCTGATGGTGTACCCCGGCACAGTGGAATATGAACGTATGAAAGAAACCGGCATGCTGGTTACGGAAAAATATGAAGACTATCTGACAGCAGATGGTCTCCATAATTGCATTATTCGTACAGAAGATTCTACTCCAGAAGAGCTGATTAGATGGTGTGATCATGCGAGAAGAGTTTTTTACCTCAGACCGAGCTTCATATGGTATAAGTTCTGGCAGGGTCTCTGGGATAAGGACGAACGTAAGAGAACCTTAAAAGCTTTCAAAGTATTCGTCAAGCATCTCTATCGGCCATCAGTTTAGTATAGAATACTGCAGCACAAGAAGAAAGCCGGGTTATAATGCCCGGCTTTCTTGTTCCCTAATTTGTATAATTACTATGGTTACTTTTCATCGAACTCCAGAGTCCCTTGTTCCCAGGTTTTATCGAGACTCTTGATTGATTTAGTGCGTTCTTTCTCGAACTTATCCTTTGGTTCGACTCTCAGCGCCGCATTTTTTACTCTTAAATCTGGGACGATGGTTGCTCGGATTACGATCAGAAGCTCTTTATCGGAAACGTCCTTCAGATTATAACCGAAGAAATAACGCAGGCCGAAGAACCACCAGGGGAGATCCTTCAGGTAAGGAACTCCCTTGCGTATTTGTGTATATTCTCTTGTGTATAATCCGCCAATCGAGGTGCTCTCACCGTTGACCAGAACAACCTCCGTCGAGGCTTCTGATTTGTTGATAATTGTCGAGACGATGTCTGGTGTGGCTGTGGAACGTTCTGCGTTTATAGCCAGGTGGATAAATTCAACATTGTCTTCTGAATAAACCACCGGCGCCACGGTGAGAATCGTTCCGGTAGAGAAGAAGTTGTCAATGACATTGCCGGCGAAATCTTTGGTTTTGATAGAGAAATCCTGACCTACCTGGATACGGCCCTCTTTACCTGATATGACCACGATTTCTGGCTGCGCGAGGATACGACCCAGGTTATCGCTCTCGAAGGCGCGCAGTATGGAGGTAATGTCATAGTCGGTTCCATTCACATTTTCAGCATAATCGAAGCCGCCTTCAACCAGCTCCTCAGACACTTCTGTTGCGCCTTGAACACCAAAAGACCCTGACCAAGAATTCCCGGCAGTTAAAAAGGTCCAGTCTATGCCAGATTCAGCGAGGCTTCGGCGATTGGCTTCGAAGAATATTGCCTCTATATGTACCTCTCGGGTGCTGAGTGATATTATCACTTTCCCCGCTTGTTCCAATTCTTCCTCACCGATAATTTCGTAGAACTGTTCATGCTCTGCATAGGCCAGCCTGTTGGCCTTAAGAATTACTTCGAAAGCCTTCTTCCAGGGGAGATTAACGATCTGCACATCGATGCGTCCTTGGCGTTTGTAAGGGTCGATGATAGTCTTCCCCTCTTTTTTATATGAGATCTTAGATAAAATTTCGAAGGCTTGTTCGAAACTCATGTCCGCCGATAATGTGATGATCTCATCAATTGCTTGATATTCTTTCGGAAGACGGTTTTGGGCTTGTGCGACGATTGTAATCGTCAATCCCAACAGAACGCCGCTTAAGATTGCTTTCATTTTTCCTTCCATATTTTTTTATTCGGCCGCTGCCAATTTATTTGCCAGTATCTATTTTCAGAGTAACTTTTCGCGGAGGATATAATTTACTGAGGTCAAAGATAGCTGTGTTTCGATCCGGTTTTATATCCACTAAATTGCCTAAATAAACTTTGTCGCCCAATTCTAAGATTTTCAAGGCGCCTTTCTGATCGATTAAATATGCTTGAGTTGGTGTTAATGCTCGCAGAGTCGAAGAGAACACGTTGACCAATCCTCGTTTGTTAGCGGGAATCTTAGGCGTACTCTTGCGTGGCATCCTGAAGGGGTCGTGACTATCTACCGGTGGTCTGACTCTGGTGTTTCGGTCGACTTCTGCAAATCCCTCCATCTCTGCGGCGACAGCGGTGAAGTTAATGTTGAATTTCACCCAACGTTTGGCTACAGATGATCCTCTTTCGTCCAGGGAGCTTTCCGCGAGTTCCATCGAATTAATGCTTATGTAGCGCGGCAGATATTCGATATACCAAATGAACCTGTATAAATCGATAAACCGCGCCTCGCCTGATAGAGTATAATTTGCAAACTGGATTCCACTGCTATCCCACCGTTCAGTTGATAAGAAATCGAAATTGAGCGTTGTGCGTTGTTTGCGAACTATCTGGTCAAAATAATCATACGTAGTGTGAGATGCTTCACTCTGAGGGATTACTTTATCACGATCAGCCCATCTTGCCTGGGTTAATTTCAGTTCTTCCTTGATCGCTGGAAGGCTCATAACCAGAAGTTCATTCGTTTCTAATTCCTCGTGTGTTTCCTTTTCCATGACAACCAGATCCTCTTCCTGGGTTCTCATTCTGAAGTGCACCTGGTAAGCCCCCGCGAGGAAAACCGATAACCAAAATGCTCCCAGTAGTAAGGTTGTCCGTAGTGCATAAGACATAAGATTTCTCCTATTTGCTCAGGTCAGAGAGCTTCTTTTTTGAGGTTTCAGCATATTCCCCTTCCGGGAAGGCTTCCAAAAGTGCCTCGAACTGTGTCCGAGCTTTATCGTTATGTTTTAATTTCAAGTAACTCATTCCTAACATGACCATTGCTGCCGGTCGTTTAGCTTTATTAGGACTTTCTAGCGAATTCTCGAATGATTTGATAGCTTTTTCGTACTGTTTATTAGTATAATATCATTCAACTATCCAGTAGAATTCTGAAGCTTAATTTTTTGCTTACGGATAATTGCCAATAAGCGCTTCGAATTCCTGTAATGCAGCATCGATTTTACGCGCTTTTATATACCTGATTCCACGATTGTAATGTGTATCTGCGGACTCAAGCTTAGATTGTTCAAGCAACGGAGTTGGCCTTGACTCTGCTTTGGCAAGTTGATTTTGCTGATCGTCTCTGGATGCATCTTTTAGCGCGATCTTTTGGGCTTTAAACAGGGACTTACCACTTCCCGCATCGTCTGATTTTGTTTCTTTTTTGCCTTCAGATGATGGACCGGTCGGTTCTTCTGCTAACTTTTGCGGCATAAGGGGAGATCCAGCAGTCTGATTGTTCGAAGTAGGCTTCTGTTCTTTCTCAGTCACCTGTGAAATAGCTTCTGTTTTCACTTCGATACTGCCCTTCGTTGATGAAGCGCGATCACTGGTTACCTCCGGTTGAACCGGTTCCTCGTAAGGCGGAGGTGGGATCTCAGCATCTATCTGGAATTCGTAGGCAATTTCTCCACTCTCAGATATCACCCTGTTAGCCCATTTTAGATCGACACCTTCAAATCCGGCTGCCAGTACTGGAATTCTATCCCTGGAGCTTGCCTTGCCGATCATGGTGAATCCGTAGTCCGTGGATTGTATCTCTACGATCCATATGCGGTTTACATTCTTGAAGTCTTCCGAGAGTTTACCAAATAGACGACTCCATTTAGTCGGATCTATTATTATGGTATCGAGAAAATCGAGATTTGCCTTAAAGGTGTTTACCTGTTCCTGCAGTTGATTGACAAATATTACTTGGGGTTCTAAGGCAGCGAGCGATGCTTGTTTCAACTGGATGGAATCCTCCAAATTATTGATACTGCTGAAACGAGTAATGCCCTGATATGAGAGCAACAACATCCCCGCAAAAATTAATCCCAGAAGTGCAAATCCGTGCCACGCGATCTTAAACACTTTCTGCGTCTCCTTAACGGAATGCGGCATCAGATTAGTGCCGATCCACTTCGGATTATTTTTATCCAGGGCCTTCCAGGCAATAGCTATGGGGATGGCTAAGTTGGGGAGAATAGCCAACTCTTCGCTTTTCAGAAGGTTAGTGTCCAACTGACCTGGAGAGATTGGCCTAACGTCTGCTTCCGGGAACTGATCTTTAAAGAATTCGTGGGCGCGAGAAATTCCGATTTCACCGGCCAGGACGATATTATCTATTTCGGGAATCCCAGCTTCCTCTTGCTCCAGTAAAATCTTGCTGAACAATGTCTGGCACACTTGAGGTGATTGGTATCCTTCACGAATTGCCTGAATGAACGAAATTGGTTCGTTCCCGCGCATGAGGATAACTCGAGAAAAATCGTTGCCGATGTACACCAAAGCCGTTACTTTGTCTTCCTGCAAGTCACTGGTCTGGCGCACGAGGTTGACGAGTGCAATCTCGTTTGAATCCACGTTGCAGAAGTACGGTTGACCACCTTTGAGGTAGTTCTTTACGTCAATTAACTCTTCGATGAGGGGGATATTTCCTTCTGAAACGACCACCATCATGCCGCCTGATTCCAATTGGAAATGATCAATGGTAGCAGTGTCCAAAGTGCCGCCTGCCAGAGGACTGATCTCATCGACGAGCCTTTTGTGCAACTTTTTACCGCTGAGGCCGAAGTCGCTTTCAAAACTGTAATAGGTTGCCTGTCCTTCAGGGATGTTCACAGCAAT
This sequence comes from uncultured bacterium, assembly GCA_965370905.1. Lineage (GTDB taxonomy): Bacteria > Electryoneota > B3-LCP > B3-LCP > B3-LCP > JALGVT01. Next base: position 7,968 of record CBDUWK010000073.1, read on the forward strand.
CTTATTCTTGCCGAGATTGTACTTGGAAAAGATGTTAATAATGGCGCCCGCCAGATCCTGATCTTGTGGTCCTACCATGTCTAAAAAGGGCTCTTTGATGGATCCAGTTTCATCGATGCCGAAGATGTCGTTCTCTTCCGAATCGATGGCAGCCACCGGTTGGGCAGCTCCAATCCTTCCAAGTCGAGCTGGTAAAACCACTGCTTCAAGAGCGTGAATTACTATCTCACCTTTTTCCCATCCCATATGTGCGATGCGGAGGTCCGTTCCGTCCACCATTACACCCAGGACTTGCTTTCCAGATGCTTTACTTGAGATATTCATGATTGTTTTCTGGAATTTATTAGTTTAAATGTTATTTTTCGTATCCGAGCAGCTCTTCAATCCTGCTCTTGTTATTAGCGTAGTTTACAGCCTCTTCCAACGATATTTTTTTCTCGTTTAAAAGGCGGCGCAGATCCTGCTCCATGGTATTCATTCCTTCTCTCGAGCCTTCACTGATCATCTGATATATTTCGCCAGTATTA
>CBDUWK010000074.1:0-8479 GCA_965370905.1 uncultured bacterium
TTGACGTTCTTAGCCATGGGGCCCTTTTGACCCTGGCCAATCTCGAACTCCACACGCTGATCCTGATACAATTCATTACGGAAACCGGCGCCCGTGACTTCATTAGCGTGCACGAACACGTCGCTGTCTTCACCGTCAATCTTGATGAATCCGTACCCTTTGCGCGGGTTGAACCACTTCACAGTACCTTGTGGCATTACTTACTCCTAACTTTATAACACTTTACAATTACTAGAATGCCACGGTACCTCAGTGAATAGTTCCTAAAGAACCGCACCACTTAAAGTGCAATGACAATCTGCTACCCTTAATATACAAAATTTCCAGGCAAAACAATGGAAAAAACACATTTTTTTGAATAAAACACAGTCCATAATTCCATTTTACACCGAATTATTCCGTCTCCGCTTCCATTTCTGGTTCCGGTTCCGGCTCCGGTGACTTGTTGCCAATGTCAACTTCAACCTTCCACTGGCCCTCTACCCTCTTCCATACGTTCAGGTACTTGCCGTAGGAAACCTGTTCCTCACCGTTATCGTCGGTCCAGGTTATTTTGGATTGTCCCCAGGTCCAGCCAATCTCTCCGGACGCAGATACGTCTCCATCCTGGGGTTCCCATTCGAGGGTATACTCGCCCTCCATGTTTTTAAAGATCTCCTCACGACCGAAGACCGGGTGAGCTCCCGCGGGCATCTGCATGGCATCATCTGCCATGTACCGCCCGAAAGCCTCGGCCGCGCCATATTCGAGGGAAGCTGCAGCGAAGTCTCTGTCTGTCTGTAAGAGGTCAGCTTTCTCCTTTTCGGGATCGAATTCAGCCTGACAGCCAACTAACAAGAATACCATCACAGGTATAAGTAGAAATTTGAAGTGTTTCATTGCATCCTCTTTTAATAACGTTCTACGAAAGGATGGAAGGCGTCCCACCCATATGCCAGTTTCCATGGAAATTTTCTAATCTGTTACTCCATCTTCACCTGCTACGGCCGGTGGTTCCTTGCTAAGTTCGCCAGCGCTCTGTGCCAGTTCGCCGCCCTCTGCCATGATAGCTCCCATAACTGCTCCGATGATAGCTCCCATGATCACTTCTCCTATAGTCCACCAGAGGTAGCAGTAACCGCTTATGTCGATGGAAGCATACCAGATGAACGACTTGGGGACGTTCAGGAAAATCATGTAAGATACCCCGTGATGGATACCCTTCAAGACGTTTTTTTCAGTTGCGAAGCGGTTGAAGAAGTAGACCCAGATGTAAGCCCAGACCAGGAATCCGACTGCCATCCAGACCATTCTCCCCTGCATCGCGGCTTCAGGCAGGAAACCGTCCGGACGGCTGGCGTAAAATCCTGCGAGAATCAGAGCATGAAATACGAATTCCAGTAGGTAAAGTAAAATGAAAGATACTATTACTGCGATCCAGAATCTCTTGTTCATTATGTCCTCCTGATTTATGATGGAGTGATTTGAAATTCGAGATTACATGGACACTAAAAATATCTTTTTTTTCGAGAATGTCAAGAGTTTTCTCGCAGATATTTTTAATTTGGCTTAAAAAAAAAGCGGCCCTATGGGCCGCCTAAATCTACAATTTTTGCCTTCTTACTTTGTTAAGACCATCTTATTTGACACTGTTCTCTGGCCGGAAGTCAGGCGGTAGATGTAAACGCCTGATGCCAGACCGGAAGCGTCGAAGTTGACTTCATGCGCTCCGGCGTCGCGGTAACCGTCCACCAGGGTTGCGATTTCACGACCGGAAAGATCGTAAATAGATAGCTTCACGAGGTCTGAGTTATCCAGCGTATAGTTGATGGTCGTGGTCGGGTTGAAGGGATTGGGGTAGCTTCCCAGCAGGGCGAATTCGCTTACCATGACCGACTCGCCGTAGTCGATGTCTTCGAAGAGCTGATCTAAAGGATCACCGTCAACTTCCCAGAGTGCGTAGCCGCTACCATCATCATCAGCGGACTTGACGAAGGGGAAGCTGTCAGTAGCCCAGGCTGTAGTAGTAGCTAACTCGCCGACACTCCAGACCATCTGATAGTTGCCTGCAGGCCAGCCGGCAGGAATGGGCCAGTTCATATCAGGACGAGTGATAGAGAAACCACTCGGGAAGGTCAGGTTGCGATTCGGAACGCCCGGAGGTGTTATCTGCGGCGGAATTTCTATCCACAGATCGAAGTTTTGCGAAGTGGCTTCGTTGTTCTGCAGGAAGACGTCAAAGTTGATGGCGCCTCCGCCAGCCGGTACCGGGGATCCGAAGTTGTAGGTCAAAGTTACAGTGAAGTTAGGATTAGTGCTGCCTGAAACGGTGTAGGTATCCGTATAAATATAATCCAAAGTGTTAAATCCGTTGTTGTTCGCGCCGTTACCGGCAAAGTAGAAAGTGATGTCATTCGTACTCGCTGGAGCGGTCCAGTCAAAGTTCCAGGATGCTGAGCCTGTAGATCCGGCATAGGTGCCAGTGCTGGTCTGCTTGATAAAATCCGCCGAATCTGCAGCATGATCTGAAAGTTGAGTATTTGTAGCATCTGTTATGGTAAAGGTTCCACCTTGATCCCAACTGGGATCGAGTGAGGTCAGTTCAAAACCCCAGCGCAGCGCTAGTGAATCACTTAAGGTCAGGCTAAGCGAATATGTTTGGCTGGGAGTGTAAGTTGTCGGAAGACCGCTCAGAGTCAGACTACCGGAACCTGAATTGAGAGGAAATGAGCTGTGGCACTGGGTGCAGTTGGCATTAGCCGGTGGATTGCCCGCCCGGTTATCTGGCGGACCAGAAGAATATCCGTATGCAATTGGCACGTAAAGTACAGTCGCTAATACGACTATAGATAAAATAGTTTTGAAATTATGGTTCATCGTTTACTCCATCAAGTGTTTATGTTGTCATTGAGTTTATTGTTTTCCTCACCACTTATGAATAGATACGGAAGGTAATATTATTTGTTTGCTAACAATGGAATGCTAATAATATCGAAATTTCCTGGGGATTGAATGAAATGCCTGGGAATGAGCGTTTAATTTACTAACTTTGATATAAAACTTTCAAAATGCACCTTGGGATCTTCTGGTGAAGTCCCAGTAAGGTAGTTGCAGGGAGATATTTAGAGATAATAAATCGGCATCTATTTAAACAAAGCGATCAGGTATTTTACTGTAAAAACCGACACTTTTCTTTTATTTCCGCCATAATATTAATATATTATAACCCAGCAGATTGTCACTGCACTCTATATGGCACGGTCTATTCGAATTAGCTTACTAAGGTACCGTGGCATTCTGGTGGAGTTAAGGAGTTATATCAAGGGAGGAGAAAGCAATGCCGCAAGGTACTGTGAAGTGGTTCAATCCGCGCAAAGGTTATGGTTTCATCAAATTGGATGATGAAGATGGAGACGTGTTCGTGCACGCTAATGAAATCACGGGTGCTGGATTCCGCAATGAATTGTATCAGGATCAGCACGTCGAGTTCGAGGTTGTCCAGGGGGAGAAAGGTCCCATGGCTAAGAACGTCAAAGTAATCGAATGATCCACTAAGGACCACGAATCACAAACCCGGCTCAAACGAGTCGGGTTATTTGTTTGTATTAGGTTCGATGATACATAGGGATAATTAAGTAATATAATTTTACAGACACAAATAATTAATTACCTTAATTTACCAGGATGAAAAAAAATCACCTCTCACCGAGAAAAAGCTTGCTTTTAGACAAAAAACATGCTATTTTATAAGTCGAACTTTCTTTCACGAGGTGGTAGACCACCACCGAATTGCGGAGACAACTAAAAAACGCGGTTAAATTTAGGAGACTGGAAATGAAACGACTGACTGTACCGCTTATCTTTGTCATCGTTCTGAGTCTTTGCACTCAAGCGACGCATGCGAGTTCAACTACGCATACCTATTTCTTCAGCATGCCCCGTGTAGAAACAACTAACGGAGTCACGGCTGTGATCATGGATGGAACCGTAACATGGGGCCGAGTGGGGTATCCCTTGCTGCCTTATGCGCCCGTCAAGCTGTTGCTGCCACCGGGAGAAGAAGCAGTTACCATCTATGTAGAAACTGCCGATCCGATAGTATTGGGCGAGGGCTACCGGATTTCTCACAGGTTGGAACCATATCCTCTGTCCATGGGACCTGTGAACGAACCGACTCAACCAGACGAAGCAGTTTATTCCAGCGATGATCCCTATCCGACTGAACTGGCTGGTGACCTGCAAACCCAGTTTATGGCGGGTCATGGGATTGCCTATGCGGCCATGTTTCCGGTGAGCTACAGACCGGTCAGCGGCGAGCTGATCTATTATCCCTGGCTCAAGGTTACAGTGGAGAGCCAACCTTCCCAACGAGCTCAGCAAGCACACTGGCTTAATCTGAAGCGCACCCACGCAGTACAGGAGCGTCTGACAGGAACGGTACAAAATCCTGAAATGAGTTCTATCTACGGACCCCAGGCGCCGACCGATCCAATCGGTTGGGATATGCTGTTGATCACCACCAACGCGTTCGCACCGGGATACCAGGATTACGTGGACTATAAGAATATAAGCGGAATCATGACCGTGGTTGAAACTGTAGAGGATATTTACTCTACCTATCCCGGCAGCGACAACCAGATGAAGATCCGCAACTGCATCATAGACTACTACCAAACTCATAGCATATCCTATGTCTTCATTTGCGGAGACGATGAACATGTTCCCTGCCGCCCGCTCTATTGCTCCACCAGTGGTTATACTGATGATCTACCTGGAGACCTGTATTATGCAGGCTTAGACGGTAACTGGAATAACGACGGTGATAACCAGTGGGGCGAACCGGGTGAAGAGGACTATATCGGCGAGGTTGCCGTAGGCAGGAGTTGCGCGGATACTGGTCCAGAGATAAACAATTTCAATAATAAAAATATGATGTACCAGACCGACCCGGTCACCTCTGAGTTGGAGAGGGCGCTCATGACCGGTGAAGACCTCGGATGGCCCATCTGGGCGTGGGAATATAAAGAGGAAATCAGACTCGGATCCTCCAATTGGGGTTATACTACGGTCGGTTTCCCGGGCAATTTCCAGGTAGCGACATTATACGAGACACCTGGCAACTCCTGGTCGGCGATGACAGATCTGCTTCCCCTGTTGAACCAGGGGCCTAATATGGTAAATCATCTCGGTCACGCAAACTACGACTACGTGATGCAATTCTACACCAGCCAGATCACTGATGTCAATTTCACCAACGATGGAACGAACCACAACTTCTTCATCGGCTATTCTCAAGGCTGTATGTGTGGAGGTTTCGATCAGTCCACAGACTGCATTATAGAGGCGTTTACCACCATCGGCTGCGGCGCTGTCGCCTTTGTGGGTAACAGCCGTTACGGTTGGGGCGACCTTTCTACTACAAACGGTCCCTCACAGCACTTCGACCGGCAATTCTTCGACGCGCTATTTGCCGAAGATATCACCACCCTGGGCTGGATGAACCAGGACTCCAAGGAGGAGAACATCTGGCTGATCCCGTCGGATAACACCATCCGCTGGTGCTATTATGAGCTGAACCTGTTTGGCGATCCGACCCTGGATGTGTGGACCGCTGAACCGGGTGTATTTACGCCCACTTATAACTCTGCGGTTTTGTTGGGTTCCCAAACCTTCCAGGTGAGTGCTCTTCCACAAGATGCCCTGGTAACGATCTCTATGGAAAACGTTGTTATTGGGCAAGGAGAAGCAAACGCAACCGGAGTGGCAACTATAACGTTTGATCAGCCCTTACAACAACTCGGGATACTTGACATTTACGTAACCCAGCATGATATGTTGCCTTACTTTGGAACGATTCAGGTTATTCCACCTTCCGGTCCGTATGTAATCTATTCCTCCAGCATTATCGAGGATGCCGTGACGGGTAACGGTAATGGGCAGCTCGATTATAGCGAAGCAGTGGAATTAACTATGACCGTGGAAAACGTGGGTGTGGCGAATGCAATTGGTGTTACCCTGACCCTGAGCAGCACTGATCCTATAGTGACGATTACTGATCCATCGGAGTACTTAGGGGATATAAATGCCGGCATGTCGGGAACAGTATATAATGGATTCGCTTTAGAGATCGGCCCTGACGTAGAAGACGGGTATGGAATACAATTTATGCTTTCCGCCACTGATGGAGTTGACACCTGGGAAAGTTATTTCGTGATTGTTGCGCATGCGCCGGAAGTGGTTTATGCCAGTCACTATATTCAGGATCCAACTGGAAATAATAATCATAATTTGGATCCGGGAGAAACTGCTGATATCGAAATCACAATGACCAATGAAGGATCTTGTTTTGTAGAGGAAGTAACCATCGATATAGCAACCAATGATCCCTACGTAACCACAGTTTACATGGAAGTCAATATTGGGCTCTTGCAGCCGGGGGAATCCGCTACAGGTACTCTGGTCATCATAGCTTCACCGGATTGTCCTCAAGAATACGTTGCTAGGATATTTATCGATATTGAGGGTACTTTAGGGTATAACGCATCCGATGAATTCGATATCATCGTCGGGGATATACTCTACAATCCTACCGGCCCGGACAATTATGGTTACACCGCCTACGATCCCTTTGACGCTCCGGAAATGCCGGTTTATGAATGGGTGGAAATCTGTGCTGATTCAGGTGGCCCTGGAGAGCTTGTCAATTTTACATCCGATGACCAGGTACTACACTATCTGTTACCCTTTGCATTCCAGTATTACGGCTCAACATTCGATTCGCTCACAGTGGCTACCAATGGCTGGATTGCACCGGGGATTGTAAGAGAGGAGGACTACTCCAATTCCGGTATTCCCAACGCTGATGGTCCTGAAGCAATGATTGCGCCTTACTGGGAGGATCTATCACCGCAGCGCACCAACTCAGGAAAGGTGTGGCAATGGTACGATGCCACTGAACACCGGCTGATAGTGGAATACAATCACGTGGAACAGTACGCTCCTACGGGCGCCTTCGAAACCTTCCAGGTGATTCTCTTCGATCCAGCCTACTACCAGACCGGCACCGGTGATGGTCGCATCCTGTTCCAGTACAAGCAGATGTCGAACAGTGTGCAGTCGGAAGGAACGATAGGTATTGAAAATCCAGCCGAGAACGACGGATTGCAGATACTCTTTGATGGAGATTATGATCAGTATGTGCAACACGTGCAAAACGGTTTAGCGATTCTCTTCAGCACCCCGTCTTCGACGCCGCAATTTAACGTTGACGTCACCTATATTTCCGGATCGCCGGTTCCAGCCAGCGGTGGTTACCTTGAGCTTGATCTTTACCTGCAGAATCTGGAAACCACCTCGCTCAATTTTGATCTCTGGATAGCGATGGAGTATGAGGGTGGAACGCCTTCGACTCTAGCCCTACGTAACTTAACCTTCCCGGCTGGTCACATCATTGATCGTCCCGGCATGATGTGGCCTATACCGAGCGGCTATGCTGCCGGAAACTACATGTACTGGTGCCGGGTTGGCGCTGAACCGATCCAGGTCTGGGCTGAGGACGGCTTCCCGTTCGTCAAGTCGGGGACTTACTCGGGCAGCGAGTTTATGGCATTTGTACCGGATGAGAGCCTTCCGTATCCGTTCGATGTGGTAGCCGGCGAAGGCGAGGATCTGCTTGCTGCAGCACCGGAAGAATACTCGCTGGGTCAGAACTATCCGAATCCGTTCAATCCACTTACCACCATCAGCTTCGGTCTACTTGAAGACGTACATGTAAACCTCAGTGTGTACAATATAAACGGTCAGGTAGTCGCCACGTTGGTGGATGGTGTGAGGGATGCGAGCATTCATGAAGTTTCCTTCGATGCTTCGCAGTTATCATCCGGCATCTACTTCTACCGTATCGAAGCAGGCGATTTCAGCGCGGTCAGGAAGATGGTGTTAATGAAATAAGATGGAAGATGTCGGGGTCAGGGGCGACCCCGACTACGAATTTAGATTTTAAGTAAGGGCGATCCCGGTCAGCCGGGATCGCCCTTTTTAATCCGTGTAATCCGTACAATCCACGTAAACTTGTCCGCCTTTTATCCGCCTCTGGCGGACTGGCGGATCCGTGATCCAGACAAAAGTGAGGGCAGCCCTCTGTGGCTGCCCTTTCTGTATCTTGGTACACGTCTCCCGAATTATTCTTCAATCACTTCAATTTGGATTTCGAGGTAGGGGACGGATGAAGGTTGGGAAGGCTGATTTTCTGGCGGATGACCGTAATAACTTGACATCGGAGCGTATGCAGAAGCAAAGAACACCCTGACGTTGCATAAGCCAGGTTTTACCGGGCTGACAAATTCGAAGTAAAGTGTATCGCTGTTCTCGCCCTCCAGAATACCCTCAAATAAGTCTATAGCCTTATCCGGTTCCCATTCTGTGAAGGCGTTGATATAATAAACCGGATAACTTCCCTCGGCCTGATGATACGACCATTTCAATTCTACCGGAACTGTAT
>CBDUWK010000075.1:0-8356 GCA_965370905.1 uncultured bacterium
CCTCTAAGTAAAAGTAAAAGCAACTCCGAGGAGTTGCTAAACAAGATTAACCACTAAACCCCTCATCAGGATTGTTCGTTGGGGGCTTCAACCTTTTTCTTCTCTTTCTTCTCTTTCTTCTTAACTCCCTTTGCAGCTTCTTCCTTCTTCTTGCCTTTTTCACCACCTATAGCTTCGTAATCTACCAATTCGAGAATCGCTACAGGGGCGGCATCACCGCGCCGTTGTCCCAGTTTGATAATTCGAGTGTAGCCGCCATTTCTATCAATATAGAAGGGGCCGATCTCATCAAATAGCAATTTTACGGAATCTTTATTACGCATATGTTTGAGCACATGGCGGCGGCTGGCCAGATCACCTTTACGAGCAAAGGTAATCATTCTCTCCACGAAAGGTCTCACCGCGCGGGCTTTTGCGAAGGTAGTACGTATTTGTTTATCCTGTATCAGCGCACAAGCCATATTGGCAAATAGTGCCTTGCGATGGCTGGCGGTTCGGTTCAGGTGGACTTTAGATTTCTGGTGTCTCATAGTTTTGATCTATCGTACTTAATCGTGATTCCGGCAGAGGCGGTAGTTTTATATTCTCCTCTTTGAGTCCGGACCCAGATAACGTTCCACGTCCATGCCAAACTCGAGACCGTGTTCTTTCAATATCTCGGTCAGTTCGGTCAGGGATTTGCGTCCAAAATTTTTAAACTTCAACATTTCAGCTTCGTCTTTAGCAACGAGGTCGGAAATGATTCGAATTTTGGCTTCCTTCAGGCAGTTGGCACTGCGCACTGATAGCTCCAGTTCATCCACAGACTTTTTCAGAAGCTTGCGGATTCGCAGAACTTCCACGTCGATTTCCAGGGCTCCTTCTTCCTCCCGGGCTTTTATGTCGAAGTTGATGAAGAGCTGGATGTGATCCTTCAGAATTCTCCCTGCAACCGAGAGGGCATCATCCGGCGTAATCGATCCGTCCGTGGTTATATCGAGGAGGAGTTTCTCGTAGTCCGTCCGCTGACCGATACGAGTGTTCTCAACGGTAAAGGTAACGTTACGAATCGGGGTATAAATAGCATCAATCGGGATGGTACCGATAGGCTGATCAGGGATGCGATTGTCCTCTGAAGGAACGTATCCTCTACCTCTGCGTATTTCGAGTTCCAAATTGAAATCCGCGGTATCTTCGAGGGTAGCTATATGCTGATCCGGGTTCAGGATTTCAAAATCGGTATTGCCCTTTTGAATGTCAAAGGCGGTAAAGACTCCCGGTCCCTTCAAGTGAAGGAGCACCTTATCTGGTTTCCGGTTCATCAGCTTAATGCGGATGGCTTTCAGGTTCAGGACGATGTCGGAGACATCCTCTAATACCCCTGAAATAGTTGTAAACTCGTGTAAAACGCCGTCGATTCTCATGGAAACAACGGCTGCGCCTGTCAATGAAGACAAGAGCACTCGCCTCATGGCGTTGCCGACAGTGACTCCATATCCCTGTTCCAGCGGCTGGATAATAAATTGACCAAAGGTGGTCGAATAGGAAGATTCGTCCAGCTCAACTGCTTCGGGCATCTGGAAATTGGAGCCATTCATAAATATCGCCTCCGGTAATTTTCTACTTGGAGTAAAGTTCTACGACCATCTGTTCCTGGGCCCTGATGGGGATAGCGTCGCGCTCAGGATAGTTAATAAAGACGCCTTCTATCTTAGCTTTGTCCAACTGCACATAGGGGACCAGCTTACCTTCTTTGACCCTTTTCATGGCATCATGGATCAGAATCATTTTACGGGATCTCTCCCGAATCTTGATGACGTCCCCGGGCGAGAGGCGGTAGGAGGGGATGTCCACGATATGATCATTAACGATAACATGCCTGTGTTTTACCAGCATTCTTGCAGTACGCCGCGAAGGTGCGAACCCGATACGATAGATTATGTTATCCAGCCGCGATTCGAGCATGGCCAGGAGCAGTTGTCCAGTTATACCCTTTTGGCGCACGGCTCTTTCGTAGAAATTATGAAACTGCTTTTCCTGCAGGCCATAGATGCGTTTAATCTTCTGTTTTTCGCGTAGCTGCATCCCGTATTCGGAGCGCTTAAAACGGCGGCTGCGTCCATGTTGTCCGGGGGGTGTTTCCCTTCTTTCGAAAGCACATTTTCCGGACGCGCACCTTTCGCCTTTCAGAAATAATTTATCGCCTTCCCTCCGGCACTGCTTGCAAACCGGGCCAGTGTATCTTGCCATATAAGATTTGCTCCTCTTTTAAACGCGTCGCCTCTTCCTGGGCCGACAACCATTGTGGGGTATTGGGGTGACGTCTCGGATTGAAGTTATCTGCAAGCCAGCAGCCTGAAGAGACCGTATGGCTGAATCTCTGCCTGAACCGGGTCCTTTCACTCTGACGTCGATTTTTCTCAGACCCAAATCCATAGCTGTTTTGGCTGCTGCTGCCGCGGCTTGCTGCGCCGCAAACGGGGTGTTTTTCCTGGACCCTTTGAAGCCCAGCTTCCCGGCAGTGGAGGAAGCCACTACATTACCGTAGATATCGGTTAGAGATATGATGGTATTGTTGAAAGACGCTTTGATGCAAGCGATGCCGACAGCGTCCACTTTTTCTTTCTTCAGTTTTCTCTTTGGTCGAGCCAAAATACTTCTCCCTTTTTACTTCTTCCGTGCAGGGGAAGTGCGCTTCTTGCCTTTACGGGTGCGCGCGTTGTTCTTGGTGTTCTGTCCTCTGACGGGCAGCCCTTTGCGATGACGCAGACCACGATAACTGCCGATATCCATCAGACGTTTGATGTTCATCATAACTTCGCTTCGGAGAGGACCTTCCACTTTGAGATGGTCCTGGATGTAGCTGTTGAGCGTATGTACATCCGATTCGCTAAGAGTATTTACACGGGAATCCGGATTTATACCTGTATTTGCGATAACTTTTCTGGCTGTATTCGGTCCTATTCCAAAGATATAGGTTAGAGCTACCTCAATCCTTTTCTCTTTAGGCAGATCGATACCAGCAATTCGTGCCACAAGACCTCCAAATTAACGTGAATTACCCCTGACGTTGCTTATGCTTGGGGTTGGAACAGATCACCCGCACTTTTCCGTGGCGGCGGATGATTTTGCATTTATCACACATTTTTTTTACTGAAGAGCGAACTTTCACTTAGGGCTTCCTTTAAATTATTTGTATCTATAAGTTATGCGGCCGCGGTTCAAATCATAAGGAGAAAGTTCGACAGTTACCTTATCTCCAGGCAGGATTTTAATAAAATGCATGCGCATTTTTCCGGAAATATGAGCCAAAACTTTATGGCCGTTTTCCAGCTCCACCCGAAAAGTAGCATTGGGGAGAGTTTCTAAAATCGAACCGTCAATCTTTATGGCTTCTTCTTTAGCCACATAGCCCTCTATTAATGAATCTCAATTCGTCTATTTATATTGTATCTGATTAACTGTGTAACAACTAAATTCAACGGGTCAGTATGAGCGGATCGCCATCAGTTACCACGATCGTCTCTTCCCAGTGCGCAGATGGTAAGCCATCCAGCGTTCTCACCGTCCAGCCGTCCTTGCCGGTAGTCACATCCTTGGTACCTAGATTGATCATCGGTTCAATTGCCAGTGTCATGCCGGGTCTTAACCTTACACCCTTTCCGGGCAATCCCCAATTGGGTACCTGCGGCTCTTCGTGGAGCTCTATACCCACACCATGACCACTCAATTCCCGCACAACTGAATAGCCATTTTCTTCTGCCAGGGTCTGGATAGCATGGGAGATGTCAGAGATCCTTTTTCCGCTCCTCGCCTTTTTAATACCTCTGTCGAGGCATTGTTTGGTTACTTCAACGAGGCGGCGGAAATCCTCATTTACGTCACCTATTAAAAAGGTTCGTGCCGCGTCACCGAAGTATCCATCTAATTCAACCCCGATGTCAAGTCCGACAATCTGACCGGAAGAGAGTACTCGATCTCCGGGAATACCGTGAACTACTTCGGCATCGATGGAAATACAGCTATTGGCTGGGAAAGGGATGCCGTCTGGTCCTGTATAATCTTTAAAAGCCGGTATTCCTCCCCTGCGGCGAATTCTATTTTCAATCAACAGATCTATGTCTTGCGCTCGTGTACCGGGAACCATTCGAGGCGCTACTTCTTCAAAAACTTCCTTAAGAATGGCGCAAGCTCTGGCTATCCGATCAATTTCCTGCTGATTTTTTATAATGATCATCGAATAACTGGCAAAGCTTGGCGAATATTTCCTGTGGTGAACCGTCTCCGTCAACGATGCGCAGGAGGCCTCGTCCGGAATAGTAATCCTGCAGTGGGCTGGTCTGACGATGATATACTTCCAATCGGTTGCGGATCGTGTCCTCCTGGTCATCGGTTCTCTGAATGATTTCACCACCACATTTGCTACAGCGACCATCTTCAGGGGGCGGACTACTGATCATATTGTAATCCTGACCGCAACCGGCACACATACGCCTCGCAGTCAATCGGTTTATAATATGCTCGTCGGGGACTTCCAGACTGATGCACATACCAATCTGGGAACCGACATTTCGCAATATGGATTCCATGCCCTCGGCCTGTTGAATGGTGCGTGGGAAACCGTCGAATATAGCCCCATGCTTGCAATCATCCTCTTTCAGTCTCTCTTCGATAACACCGAGAATGACTTCGTCCGGAACCAGTTCGCCCGCTTCCATGTATTTCTGGGCTTCTTGCCCCAGTTCGGTACCATCTTTGACAGCCTTGCGGAGAATATCGCCGGTGGAAATCTGGGGAATATCGTATTTGGCTACCAACTGTTTTGCCTGGGTACCCTTTCCGGAACCAGGCGCCCCTAAAAGGATTACGTCCATATCAATACCTTACATTCTGCGCCGGCCCTTGAACTTGCCGGATTTCATAAATCCATCGTAGTGTCTCATTAGCAGATGGGACTCAATCTGCTGCAGAGTATCCAAACTAACGCCCACGAGGATGAGGAGGGAGGTCCCTCCGAAGAATGATGCAAAATTATAGTTCACGTTCGAATACCTGGTAATCAAGCTGGGGAGAATTGCGACCATTCCCAAAAAGATCGACCCAGGTAAGGTTATTCTGGTTAAAATGTTGTCCATGTAATCGGAAGTGGCTTTACCCGGGCGAATTCCGGGGATAAAGCCTCCGTACTTCTTCATGTTATCAGCAACGTCTACGGGGTTGAAAGCAACAGCAGTATAGAAATAGGTGAAAAATACGATCAAAGTGCCGTAGAATATCATGTAAGTATAAGATTCGAAACTGAATGACATGCTCAACCAATCCTTGATCCCCGATTGGGGCAGGAAGGTGGCAATAGTCGAAGGTACGAACATGATAGATTGCGCAAAGATAATGGGCATCACGCCTGCGGTGTTGACCCGCAGAGGGATATGAGTGCGCTGTCCGCCATAGACCTTCCTTCCGATAACCTTCTTGGCATATTGCACTGCTATTTTGCGTGTCCCCTGGGTCAGCAGGATTACTGAAGCGGTCACGCCGACGAAGAGGAAGATCATGAACACCTCCATCAGCAGCGCTCGGTTTCCTCCGAGGAACTGCCGCAATTCGTCCAAAACGGCAAAGGGCAGGCGGTCAATAATACCTATGAATATTATCAGTGATATTCCGTTTCCGATACCTCTTTCGGATATCTGTTCACCCAGCCACATAATGAAGACGGTGCCGGTGCACAAAGTTATCATGGTCATCAACCGGAAGAAGAGACCAGGATTGGATACTGCCGCAAGGCCGGATGGAGTTACGATCGATTCCAAAAATACCGATACACCCAGCGCCTGCAACGCTGAAATACCAACGGTTCCATACCTGGTTAACTGGGTGATCTTCTTGCGCCCCTCTTCCCCCTGTTTCTGGAGCTTCTGGAAATAAGGCACCACCGTGCCCATTAACTGTATAATAATAGAAGCAGAAATATAGGGCATGATGCCCAATGCGAAAATAGTAGCTTTGCCGAAGGCTCCGCCGGCAAACATATCGTACAAACCGAACAGGGTGTTCTGCTGCATTTTGAAAAATTCACCCAAGGCTTCGGCATTGATCCCGGGTGAAGGGATATGACCACCGATACGGTATACAATAAAAATCCCCAGGGTAAACAGAATACGCCTTCTTAATTCAGGTATACGGAAAATAGACTGGAAGCTCTTCAGCATATCAGGTGAACCTCTCCGCCCGCAGCTTTAACCTTTTCGACGGCGCTCTGGGATGCGGAATGCACGTGCACATTGAGAGCCACCTTTATTTCGCCGTCACCCAACAGTTTAACGGGCACACGGGATTTCTTGATAAGGCCGCGATCCAACAACATCTCCGGAGTAATTTCACTCGCTTTATCGAAAACTTCGACCAGGCGCTTCAGATTGACGACTTGATATATCTTACGGAAGGGATAGTTGGAAAAACCACGCTTGGGTAAGCGCCTCTGGATAGGCATCTGACCACCTTCAAATCCGAACTTACGAGAGTAGCCGGAGCGCGATTTCTGCCCCTTGTGACCTCTCCCACAGGTGCGTCCCTGACCGGCGGCGGTACCACGCCCCAGGCGTTTGCGCCCCTTAATGGAACCGGCTGCAGGGGTTAATTGGCTCAAATCGATACTTGTCTTCTTCTCATCAGCCATCGAGGACCTCCATACGAACGAGATGTCCAACCTTGCGGACCATACCCCGAACGGCGGAATTATCTTGATGTATAACTGTTTGATTAAGTTTTCGCAATCCCAAGGCCTGTATGATGCGTTTATGCTTTTCAGGGCGGCCTATAATACTGCGAAAGTAGGTAATTTTTAATTTGCTCATTCTAATCCTGCTCTAAAACTCTCCTGACCGAGGAGCCGCGTTGGCGGGCAACCATAAGCAGATCACGGCACGATCCGAGACCCTGCATGGTGGCTTTGACCACGTTGTGAGGGTTGTTCGTCCCCAAGCACTTGGTAAGGACGTCTTTAATACCCAGACATTCCATAACCGCACGGACAGCTCCGCCGGCGATCACACCCGTTCCGGAAGAGGCGGGCTTAAGCATTACCCTCGCAGCTCCGAATCGGCCTATCACCGCGTGTGGGATCGTGGATCGAGTTATGGGAATTGATTTCAAGCTTCTTTTGGCGATGTCGGTGCCTTTATTGATTGCGTCAACAACCTCGTTTGCTTTTCCAAGACCGAATCCAACTTTGCCTTCTCCATCGCCGACCACCACGATAGCGTTAAAAGAGAAGTTGCGTCCACCTTTAACCACCTTAGCAACACGGTTTATGTGAACGACTCTCTCTATCATGGAAAAGTCGCCGGTGTCCTGTGTATTCTGCCTTGGTCTAGATCTCTGCATTAACTACTCCTAAAATTTTAGACCGCCTTCGCGGGCACCTTCTGCGACGGCTTTCACTCTGCCATGATAGAGGAATCCGTTGCGGTCGAATACAACTTTCTCAATTCCCTTATCCTTTGCCAACGTTGCCAGCGCTTTTCCAACTATCTTGGCGGCATCGATCTTGCTGGAAGTTCCTTCCAGCTCTTTCTTAAGGTTAGGATTCAAGCTGGAGATACCGGTCAAAACGTTTCCGGAATAATCGTCCACTAATTGGGTGTAAATCTGTCTATCGCTCCGGTACACAACCAGCCGGGGTTTATCCGGGGTGCCGTTGACCACCTTGCGAATATGCTTCTTGCGCCTTTTCCGGGCGTTTTCCTTGATCTGCGTTTTTTTCAACATAGCTTACTTTGCCGTCTTTCCTGCTTTACGCCGGATGTACTCGCCGACATACCTCACGCCCTTACCTTTATAGGGGTCTGGTTTACGCAGCGCACGCGCGGCGGCGGCGACCTGGCCTACCAATTCCTTATCTATACCTGAAATATGAAAGAGTGTCGGTTTCTCAACTTCAAAGATGATGTTGGGTGGAGCTTGTAGCAGGATCTGGTGAGAATAACCGAGGGTAAACATCAGGGAACTTCCTCTCAATTCTACTTTATATCCCACTCCAACAATTTCAAGCGATTTGCTATAACCTTTGCTGACACCCTCGACCATATTGGCAAGAAGAGCTCTCGTAAGGCCGTGAAAAGCGCGATGCTGTCGATCATCACTTTGGCGTGACACCTCTATCCGATCGTCAGCTATCTTCACTTCAATTTCCGGGCGCACTTCTCTTTCAAGACTGCCCTTGGGGCCTGCAATCGTAATCTTCTGCTTATCGATCGTTACCGTCACATCGGACGGAACACTTATGGGTTGTTTTCCAACTCTTGACACTTGTTCACCTACCAGATGTGACAGAGCACTTCGCCGCCGATGCCAGACTTTTTTGCTCTGGTTCCTG
>CBDUWK010000076.1:0-8344 GCA_965370905.1 uncultured bacterium
TTCCTTCAGAATAATGAAATTAGTTCGGTCAATTTTGATGTTTGGATAGAAATCCCACCTGTGATTTTGCCGCCCTATCTTCCCAACCGTAGTTTGATCTTCCCGGGCGGTTTCTCCATCACTCGCCCCGACATGGATTGGCCTATTCCAGCCAGTTGGCCAGCAGGCAACTACATTATGGTTTGGAACATAGGTGATATGTCCACTTGGACATCCTGGGCTACAGACAGCTTCCCATTTGAGAAATCCGCCTCGGATGATGGTAGCGGCTTCGTACTTTGGGAAGTTGAGGGTGATCCCTTAGATCAGCTCTTTGAATGCATTGAATTAGGTGAAACCCCTGTGGTCAGCGAATTTGCACTTCATCAAGCCTATCCAAATCCTTTCAATCCAACAACCACGATTTCGTTTGCTTTGCCCGAAATCTCTCACGTTCAGATTTCCATCTTCAATCTCCAAGGGCAAAAGGTGGATGAGCTTGTAAATGGGATAAGAATTGCTGGCTACCACGAAGTAACTTTCGACGGATCAGGTTTGCCTTCAGGGATTTACTTTTACCGGATACAGGCGGGAGAATTCAGCGCGGTACAGAAGATGGTGTTGGTGAAATAATCTTCGTAATCCGAAAATCTGCGTGAACTTGTCCGCCTTTGGCGGATCTGCGATTCAGACAATCTGTAGGGGCGACGCATACGTCGCCCTTTATTAATTCCACCGTCAGATTCCGGACACCGAAGGCACAGGCAAGCCGTAATAACGGAGCTATCGTATGTAGGGGCGAACCTCTGTGTTCGCCCTCTGATGTTCCTCCCACACTTCATTCCACCACCCACCAATAAAAAAGCGCACGACGTGCGCTTTTCTGTATATAGAACTATATAAGTTTAATCTTGGTTGAACCACACCGGCAGATCGGCAAAGAGTTTTTTCATGGTACGCAGCAGATACCTTTCCACCTCGCGGGCGGATTTATAGGTAAACGCCTGTTCGGCGATCTTTTTGGTTTTTTCGAAGTTGGAAGAGCGGATAATCTTCTTTATTTCCGGCAGCACTACCGGCGAGACTGAAAGTTCGTCCAATTCCAACCCTACCAGCAACGCAGTGGCCAGCGGATCCCCCGCCAATTCACCGCATATCGACACCGGGATGTTAGCCTTCTTTGCCGCTTCAACGGTCATTTTGATCAACTGCAAAACTGCTGGATGGTAGGGAGTATAGAGGTTGGCCACATTTTCATTGCCGCGATCCACGGCCAACGTATACTGCACCAAATCGTTCGTACCGATACTGAAAAAATCGCTGTAGAGCGCCAAATCATCGGCAATCAGCGCTGCCGAAGGCACTTCTATCATAACTCCGAGCTTTATATCAGGATTAAATGGAACACCTTTAGCTTCGAGGTCATCCATTACGCTTTTCAATATCTTGCGAGCTTTACGAACTTCATCGGTATTAGATACAAGCGGTAATAATATTCGCACCTCTCTATCGTGTGAGGCTTTGAGAATGGCACTGAACTGTGCCCTGAGCATATCTTCCAAATCGAGACTGACGCGGATAGCTCGCCAGCCCAGAAAGGGATTGTTCTCCTTGGGGATCTCCATCCCCGGTAGCACTTTATCGCCACCTAAATCAAAAGTTCGAATTACAACGGGCTTAGGGTGCAGAGCGTCCGCCAGCTGGCGGTATTCCTTTGCTTGTTGCTCTTCCGATGGTAAACTCCCGCTGGTTAAAAACAGATACTCAGTGCGAAACAGACCTATTCCCTCTCCGCCCTGATTCTTAACCGCTGCAACCTCCGCAGGCAACTCTATATTTGCGCATAAATGAACGCGTCTCCCATCGATCGTCTCCGTGGGCAATCCCCGTAGTTTTTTGAGACGCGTTGTAAAAGCATTGTAGCGTTTTCTTTTCTTTCTGTAATCCTCTAAGTGGGCTGCGGTAGGAGAGAGCAAAACCTTGCCGGAATTCCCATTTATTATGATGTCCTGGCCGTCACAGGCTAACTCAGTTACGATCTTGAGTCCGGTAACTGCCGGCACCCCGAGAGAACGGGTGAGGATGGCAGTGTGAGAAGTTGCACCGCCCAAATTTGTGGCGATGCCCAGGACATAGCGCTTATCCAGATGAATGATGTCTGAAGGCGACAACTCAGCAGCAACTATTACGGCAGCTTTTCTTAAACCTATAAGATATTCGTCTTTTATTCCCTGGAGATTGTAAATCAGGCGGCGTGCAACATCCAGCACATCGTCAGCTCGCTGACTGAAATATTCACCCTTCTGTGCCTTCAAAGAGCGATACATACGCTGCATGAAGTCGTTAACACAGTAATCGGCGCATATTCTCTCCTTCTCTATCCGTTCCAGGGTCTCATCCACTAACATAACGTCATCCAGAATGAGCAGATGCGAATCGAATATACGAGCAACTATGTCGCCGGTCTGTTTGACTGCCCTCGCTCTGGTTCTCTCTATTCCTTGTCGCGTCTTTTCGAGCGCTCCATTAAAACGCTCAATCTCCTTGACAACGTCTTTCTCCTTAAAGCGGCGAAGTTCGACCTTGAGGTGATCCTTGGTAAATAGATAAACCGGTCCGATGGCAATACCGGGTGAGCCTGGCACGCCCACCACCTTTACTTCACGATGTCTAATCTGGTCGCTCAAATCGATCCCTCGTATTATCGGATTCAATTAGTGGCGTCACTCTTCCTCAAACTTATTTCTGATCAACTCCTCGATTTTGTCTAACAGTTCCTTCTCGTCTTCACCGTCAGCTTCAAGAATTATGGTCGATCCTTTTTCTGCGGCGAGCATCATCACACCCATAATACTCTTTCCATTTACCCTCTGACCATCCTTCTCCACCCAAAGGTTTGCTTTCGATAGAGAAGCAATTTTCACTAAACGGGAAGCCGGACGCGCGTGCAGTCCAAGTTGGTTTATAATCTGAATTTCCCTGCGAATCATAAATTTAGAGGCGAACAGACTTCGGTGAAATTGTAACTTTCTGTATATTAGTACTTACGATTCAAAACCATTTCGCTGAATTTTCGCAACCCTCGGGTTGTATCCTGCCGGGGAAGCAAATCCAGTACTTCGTTAGCCTTAGCGAAGGAAGTCTGGATCTCTTCACGAGCATTATCCAGGATGTCGGTTTTTCTGATAATATGTTGTACCTCTGCGAGCATTTCGCTGCTCACCGTATTCGAATGGAGTATCTCGAAAATTCTCTCACGTTTATCCGAGTTGTCCATTTCAAGCGCTTTGACCATCAGATATGTCTTCTTACCGGCGATAACGTCCGATCCGAAAGTTTTACCGATAATTTCTTCCGATTCCATAATATCCAACAAGTCATCCTGGATTTGGAAGGCAGTGCCGATTATAGAACCGTAGCTCTTGAGAATCTCCACCTCTTCATCGCTTCCGTCACCGAGGATTGCGCCTATCTGTGTCGCCATAGTGATCAGCCGTCCGGTCTTTTTACGGATCATCAGAAAATAATCGGACAATGATATGTCATCTCGCTCTTCGTATTCTTTATCGAAAGCCTGTCCCTCACATACTTCGATGACGCCCTCTGTGAATATCTTACACACCTCGGCTATATGATCCGGGGATAATTTCATCAGATTGCGGTACGCCAACCCTATCAGACCATCTCCAGCCAGGATAGCTACCGATTCATCCCAGCGAACGTGCACGGTATCATGTCCCCGGCGGAGGTGATCATTGTCCATGATATCATCATGAACCAGAGTAAAATTGTGCAGCAATTCAATTGCTACTGCGGCGTTGATAGCCCGTTCTGTTTTACCACCCACGGCTTCCGTAGAAAGCAACAGTAGAATGGGTCTAAGGCGCTTGCCGCCAATCCCCAAGAAATACTTTATTGGTTCATACAGTGAGCGCGGCTCGATCACCGGAGCCGCGTTCATTAATTCGTTATCTACCCACTCTTTGATCTGAGTAAATTTACCCGTAGATTCGTTCAAGAAACTAACTCCAACATATTTGACCTTAAAATAATCAGGGTATGGAATTAAATCAAGCGAAATCTAACGGATTTTCGCTTTCATTTTCAGAAAGACTTGTTTTTCTGATCATAGATTAGTATATTTAGACATTATATTCTAAATGTGGGTACAGATGCTGATGAAGCCACTAATATTTGCAGCCTTCTTGATAATTAGCTTATCTCATATTACAGCAGCGAAAACGGATTTCTTCCCTGATGATGGATTTGTATCTGGGTGGAAAGGGAGTCCCATCGAGGAATATAGGACCGTGGAAGAGCTCTTTCTGTACATGAATGGTGGTGCAGAGTTATACCTCGAGTATAAATATGCCGGCTTAAAAGTAAGGGAATACAGCAGCGCTGAAGGTGGAAATTTAACCGTTGAGATTTATACCTATATCAATCCTGCTGATGCTTTCGGTATCTTCAGTGTCGATACTACCGGAATAAAAGTAGATATTGGCGATGGTGGTCGTCAATCCGGGATGATGACGAGGTTCTGGAAAGGGAATTATTACGTGCGTGTCTTTAACTGGGTATCCAAACCGGAATATGAAGGGGTTCCGGAGGCGGCAGCACGAGCAATCGAACCGAAGATTCCATCTAACCGGAGCTACCCTCAATATTTAACTTCCTTGTGGGAGAGTGAACTGTCTTTTTCTTTTGTCCGCGGGGAGATTGCTCTGCGTCAAGTCGCAGGAGCATATGATCCGGAGTCTGTTGTCTTCGACCGCAAAGATGGTGCGGCTTGGATTTTTCCCGACGGTGATTTTAGCCTCGGATCATTAGTGCTAAGTTATCGAACGTCGGAGAGGCTGAATAGAGAATTTGTCAGTTTGTGGGATCGCCTGAGCTCTGCAGCTGCGAGTTTTGCGCAGGCAGGAAACTGCGGTATAGTAAATAAGGCCGATGGTTCTATTGGTGGGATAGAGAAATTTACTGACGGAGCGATATTTGCCCTCATCCTAGTACCACATGCGAGCGATGAAGCAAACTGCCTTAAAACCATGAATCGCATAAAAAAAGCACTTAACCATACAGAGGAGTAGCATTATGAAGGGAACGCTGATTACTCTCATACTCGTGAGCTGTTTATTTTCGACGGCTTCTGCTTTCATCTACGAATACAAACCTACTCCCACGATGCCGCCTCCCGCCATCGATGCAGATTCGACTCATAATTGGGATGCTATTCATTACAACCTGCAGCTTCAGGTGACGCCGGTATCCGTTCCAAATAATCTCTTTATCGACGGCCAGGTGGAGATTCAGTTCACGCCTGAAATCACCGGATTGGATACGGTGGACCTGCATCTGCATGGATTGAATGTATCAAGCGTACAACTCGATGGGGTGGATTGTAATTACACCCGTGAGGGAGACATTCTTTACGTCGAACTGCCAGAACCTCACAATCCCGGCGAAGACCTCTATCTGGTAATAATGTACAGCGGAACACCTGAGATCACCAATCTGATCACTCCCACAGGGATTTTCCACCCATCCAGCAATATGATCTATACTATGAACGATCCCTTCGGAGCTCGCAACTGGATACCCTGTTGGGATGAACCCTGGGATAAAGCAACGATAAATCTGCAGTTGACATTACCATCCGAGTTTATTGTGGTCGCAAATGGCACCTTTCAGGATAGTACCGTTATAGGTGATTGGATCCAATGGACCTACGACATGAACGAGCCCATAACGACATATCTGATCAGTTTCTGCGCTTCCGATTATGCAACGTTTGAGCAAACAGCCGGATCTGTAGCGATAAAGCATTTCGTCTATCCCCACCATCTGACCGCGGCGCAATACGATTTTGAAAGAGTTCCCGAGATGATAACTGCTCTTTCAGACTATTTTGGGCCCTACCCCTTCGATACCTACGGCTATGCCGAAGCGCCCATATTCGGCGGTGGTGGAGCTATGGAACACCAGACCATAGTAACCTTTGGTAGTTTATTAATTACGGGAACACGTACATACGAGTGGATAGTTGTTCACGAGCTGGGGCACATGTGGTTCGGAGATGCGGTCAGCTACATCGACTGGCCGGAAATGTGGCTTTCAGAAGGTTTTGCCGTATATTCGGAGGCTCTCTGGCACCAGCACCTGGGTGGGATGCCCGGCTATTTCCAACATATGACCCAGCAGCAGCAGACCTATTTCGGCTGGGAGAATCTCATAAATCCTGTTCCCATCTATGACCCACCCTGGAACATGATCTGGTCACCGCTAACTTACGAGAAACCAGCTTCGGTACTGCACATGTTGCGCTATCACCTGGGCGATCAAGTCTTCTTCGGTTTCCTGCAAACATACGTAGCTACTTTTTTGCATGGCAATGCTTCTACTAACGATGTGAAAGATGTCGTAGAGCAGGTGAGCGGCGATAATTATGATTGGTTTTTCGATCAATGGATCTACCATGCAGGCTATCCTATCTATGAGTATTTCGGTTACTGGGAACCGCTGACCGATGATCACCTCGTAACCCTTTCCGTCGCGCAATTGCAAAACGAGAGTATGCCCCGTTTCCAAACTGACGCTGATCTTTACGTGTTCAGTGGAGGAGATACACTGATACAAAGGATTACCGTCCAGGCTCTCGAAGCACAGACTATCGAATTTACCGTTGCAGATGAACCAGATAGCATACAGTTGGATCCTCGCTCCTGGATCTTATGCCAGAAGTATCGCCGCGATGATCTAACCGAACCGATATTATCAGCAGAAAATGTAGTGATAGACGATGAGGGTGGAAGCGGCTTCCTGGATCCTGGTGAAACAGGAGAACTTCACTTCACGTTACTGAATATAGGATTGCCGGTTCCGGCCATGACTCTCGAATTGACCAGTTTCGATCCTCTTCTGACCGTCCTCGAAGGGTTGAGAAATGCACCCGGACTTTCATTTAACGGCCAATATGGTCTTTCAGAGAATCCGTTTATTGTAGAGAATGCCCAATCATCGGGCCCGCGTTGGTCGGACTTCCAATTGCAGATCAACGATTCGCTTTCAGGTAATCCAATAGCAACTATAGACTTCAGCTTCCCCATCGGGACACCGGAATTACTGCTGGTTGATGATGACGGAGGCGGATCGTCTGAGGTCAATCATCAACTGGCTTTAAACGAAATCCGCCGGGTTTATCAAACGGTCGAATACACTTCAGTGGGGGAACTGCCCGATCTGGTAGATTATTACGGAGTTATATGGCTTTGTGGGTATGAAACTTCGAATACTCTCACTGCTGAAGATCAAACCCTGCTTGAGGATTACCTCCTCAGTGATAATGGAGCTTTAATGGTATCCGGGCGCGGTATAGTCCCTGATCTGGCTGGAACCGATTTCTTTGAGAATGTCCTGCACGCTCGTGACGCGGGGACCACTACCATAATAGTAATGGATGGGATCGATCCGCTCATTCAAGATCTCTCTTTCTTTATCGCGGGTGACGGCGCTAATCAGGATATTCTCGGAAATGATGGGACTGCCGGCAGCGGGGATCTGTTAGCTTATTCAGGAATCAGTACTGCATCGGCGCTTAAATATGATGGGGATTACAAGAGTGTGGTTTTCGGTTTCGGTTTTGAAGATATCCAACCGGAAAATTCCATCTTCAGCGGACCATCTGATTTGATGGGGCCGCTGATGGCCTGGTTCACCGGCACGCCCGCTGTCAAGGATGAGGGTCAATTCCATCTACCCCAAACTTTCCGGGTGGGGAAGAGCTATCCCAATCCCTTCAACGCAGAGACTGTCATACCATTCGAGTTACCGCAGAAGTCGAAGGTTTACATCGATCTATTCAATGTGCAGGGTCAACGCTTAGGGAGAATCTACGAGGGGATAGAAAATGCAGGCTGGCGAAAGGTTCACTATAACGCTTCCAACCTTCCATCAGGTGTCTATTTCTACAGAGTCATCGCTGAAGAGATAAATGGAAAGATTTTGCAGGGAGTGGGGAAGATGCTACTTTTGAAATAAGCGAAAATATTGGGGCGACTTGTGCGTCGCCCCTACCACAACCTTCAACTTTAAGCCACTGAATTTTTCATGCCATAATCGCATACCCACCGTCAACCACCAGCGTTTGTCCGATTATCATTTCGGACAGGTTTGAGCAGAGAAAGAGCACGGTGTGCGCCACATCTTCCGGTTCGGTTAACCTGTCCACCGGAGTACGCTTCTTCGATTCTCTCACAAGTTCCTGACCGTTGGGAAAGTGCTTTATGGCGTCCGTCTCCACAATTCCCGCGCTTACCGCATTGACGCGGATCTTCCGCGTCGCCAGTTCAGCCGCCATATGACGTAT
>CBDUWK010000077.1:0-8341 GCA_965370905.1 uncultured bacterium
CCCGAAGTTAGACGGTAGATGTAGACACCTGAAGCCAGACTGGAAGCGTCGAAGTGAGCTTCGTGTGGTCCTGCGTCGCGGTAACCGTTAACTAAGGTTGCAACTTCACGACCGGAGAGATCGTAAACAGATAGCTTCACGCGATCTGAACTGCCCAGCGTGTAACTTATGGTTGCACTGGGATTGAAGGGGTTGGGGTAGCTTCCCAGCAGAGCAAATTCACTGACAACCATTTCGCCAAGATCAAGTCCTTCAAAGAGCTGATCCAAGGGATCGCCATCAATTTCCCAGAGAGCATAGCCGCTGCCATCGTCATCAGCAGATTTGACGAAGGGGAAGCTGTCAGAGGCCCAAGCTGTAAGAGTAGCTAAATCACCGATATACCATTCCATCCAGTAAGCACCAGCAGGCCAGCTAGCAGCTATGGGCCAGTTCATATCGTCACGATCAATGCTGAAGCCACCCGGGAAGGTCAGGTTGCGGTTAGGTACACTCGGAGGTGTTACCTGCGGTGGAATCTCTATCCATAGATCGAAGTTTTGCGAAGTAACTTCGTTGTTCTGCAGGAAGGCGTCGAGGTTGATGGCGCCACCTCCAGCAGGAACCGGGGATCCGTAATTGTAGGTCAAGATTACGGTGAAATCCGGATATGCAGCAGCAGTTCCCAAGGTCAGGCGGACAGCAACGTCGTCATTTGCCGGATCTGGGTTATAGACGCCTGTATCGAGCCACCAGCGTTCCCCGGAGTTAGGATAGCCACTCGCACCAGCGGATGATGAGTTGGCGCCGTTGGTGTAGATGTAAATGAGATAGACCGGGCCGGTCACACCGGTAAGATTGCAGTCGAAATCATTCCAACCGTCAGCCATTACCGTGGTGGTCTCCCATAAAATAGTACCAGGGGTACCAGCGGCATCATCGAGAATCCTGAGCCCGGATGCCTCGTCACCGGCAGCATAACTGACATTCACATGAGCTGAAGCGATGTCGTAAGCACCACCCTGATGGGGATCTATCTTCATTCCCCAACCATTCCCTACTGTGGAAGTGTAGGAGTATTGTATGTTGGTACTATCGCCGTCGTCATAGCGCAAAGTGACTGCGGGCGGTGGTGAAGTGTATACCTGAGTTTCGGTATCTGCGAAGTTGTTGCCGGGATTACTATCGTCATAGTAAGCCTCTACTTCGATCCAGTAGCGATCATCGGTGGTCCAGGTGTAGGAAGGGAAGGTGACCGTGGTTGTAGCGCCTGCGCCCAGGGATACAACGTTTTGCACTGCCAGCGAGTCGAAGTAGGTATAAGTGGCTGGTGTACCGGGAGTTTCAGTGTAAATATGACACCCAACGTCGAACGTTGCAGCGGCAGAGCCGTTGTTGGTCACATCAGCGGTGATCTGGAAGCTGGTGCCATTGGTGACGAAGAAATTACCACCGTGCTCAACTGCATCTACAGATACATCCTGGACAGCACCAGTGTATTCACCGTATGCTCGGACAAAGTTGTCTCCTGGCGAAAGATTCCAGCCTGGGCCAAAGGCATCTCTCTGGAAGATGGATCGTTCCGGAATAACCGGAGTGGCATCGAAAATTTCGTTAGGAGGTCCGCCGCCTGCCCACTGAAGCCAGAAATCCTCTCCAGCCAGGAATGTATATATTCCAATGGTGTCGATATGGACGAATTGCCAATCCTGTGATGAGCCGTACGTTACCGTTGTCGACCAAAGGGGTGTGGAATACGGTACGCCGGAGCTGTCGGCAAACAGGGATACCGTAGCGGAACCAGTACCATTGGCCATAAAAGCCACTCCCTGGCATTCGAAATCAGCTAATGGCGTAAATATGGTGGCCAGTTTTACAGGGGAACCACCGCCATACCACCACATTATTGCGCCGTCATCGTAAACGATGGAATCCTCATAGACAGCATCCAGTGCGGGGAAGGTGCCTAGTTTTCCATTCAATTTCTGTAAATCTGCATCTGGCGCCTGTGGAAAGGAGAGAGCCATTGCTACAGAAGTTGTCAGGATAATTGCTATACCCAAAGTAATTAGTTTACGCATCATTTTTATGCCTCCAGTACGTTTTTAGTTTCAGTTAAACTTTTTTGTCTGATTTTCAAAACGAGTAGATTTTCTAACTAAACCTCCTTTCATAATTTTTTTTTAGTTGGGTGATGGTTTATTCGTCAGTTGCCAATTATTAGAGAAGAACTATAAATATAATGAAATTATTCCCCGAAGTCAAGCTCTTTTTTTTTAAAGGAATATTTTTACCATGTTTGTGAAATATTTTAAATAACACCTTCTTTTCTAGCACGATTAACCGCCTGGTGTGCCAACCGCGTCGGTTCGGGTAACCGCCTTCCCTGACAACAGGTTAGCACCAGGCGTCTCGCTCCCGCTACATCCATTAGATGTCCCGGTGAAACGTACACCGGCTTAACTCCAATTCTCGTTCTGAGCAACGATCCCACGATTCTGTGCTTATACCTTATCGGTTGGTATTTGCCCGCTTGTAAACCGGGTTCGGGCGCCTCACCTACCAGCCTTGATTTCGCGCAGCCTGCGGTGGGCAGGTTCAGCCAAAGCCCCAAATGGCAAGCCAAACCGAAAAAGCGCGGATGTGCTAAACCTTGCCCATCGCAGATCAAGGCATCGGGAATTTGCTTGAGTTTGCGCAGCGCAGCGATTACGACTGGCAACTCTCGGAAGGAAAGAAGCCCGGGAATATAGGGAAAATCCGTTTCCATAGAGGCGAACGCTTCTTCCACCTTCACCATTTCCGGCAGCTTCAGAATTACGACTGCAGCCCAAATAATACCTCTGGAGCTGATTGAGGAAACATCCAGGCCTGCGACTCTTATGATTCTATTCCCTTTGGGAGCTTTTAGAATAATACGTCCCGCCAGCGATTCTTGCAGGGTTATTGCTTCATGATAACTTTTCGGCCAGGGATGCAATTCAGGTATTTCCATACGCTTCGATCTGCTGATGATATGGAATCATGGTCTGGAACAAGTTAACAACTGCTTTCACCTTAATCAAGCACGAAGGATATATTATTCCTATCGCTCAATATTGATCGCAAGCAGGTTGAATGGGGTGGGATTTTAATTGACATCGGAGTAGATGAGGGGTTATATTTCTATTCGGTATAAAAAAGGTAGGTCTTCAGAGAGGAGTCTATGGGCACAGAATGTACCATGGTTGACAATAAAATCTTGGATCTGTTAAGGCGCGTTGATTTTTTCGACATCCTTAAGCTCGAAGATTTGGAATTACTCTGCGCTTTAATTAAGCCGAAAACCATGGGACCAGATGAAGTGATATATCATCAAGGCGATCCTCCTGATGCTTTTTACATCATCGAATCCGGTCATGTGGAGATCATTTCCGAATACTTGGGAGAACGCGAGACGATTGCAACATTCAGCCGTTCAGGAGACTATTTCGGCGAAATTGCACTGATAGCTGAAACTACCAGGTCTGCCACCGTGAAGACTATTACGGAGAGTCATTTTCTATTGCTACGTTGCGAGGAGTTCAACAAGCTTAAGTTAGATCATCCATCTATTTATCAAGAAGTTACTCAGATTCTCACCCACGGAACCCGACAATGTGACAGCCATTATACTGAAACAATACTTGAGAAAAACAGGCAATTAGCCGAGGTAATACAGAATCTGAATGTAGCGCAGGAAGAGCTACTGCGCCGAGAACGCCTCTCTTTGGTGGGCAAACTGGCTTCTGGAATTATCCATGATTTAAAAAAGCCCATGACCTGTATAAGTGGATACGCACAGCTCCTCAGTGTCAAAAGCATAAAGGAAGATAAGCAAAAAAAATATGCTGAGAAAATTGCTCAAGAAGTACTCCGATTGGTAGATATGGTAAATGAGATTCTGCAATTTGCACGCGGGGAACAGAAAATCAACCGCGTAAAAGTTAGCGCTGAAGATTGGATAAGCGACGTTACCGATCTGTTGATCCGGAACTTTGAAGACAGTAAGGTAGCGTTTAAAAAATCGATCTTGTATAATGGGGATTTATATATAGATTTCGAGAAATTTAAGAGCGTCTTCTTCAACATAGCCGCCAATGCCATGAAAGCCATGCCTGAAGGCGGAACGTTTACCTTCAATTGTATCCAAGAAGGGGAATTCGCCAAACTGGAATTCATAGATACCGGCTTGGGTATGGTGGAAGAGGTAAAGCAGCATGTTTTTGAGGATTTCTTCTCGCAGGCTAAAGATGGTACGGGTCTGGGAATGGCTATAGTGAAGCGAATCGTTGAGGGACACGAAGGAACGATAAACGTTGAAAGCGAGTTGGGTAGAGGAACCAAATTTACTATTCTCCTACCCCTGGACGATAAATGATACCTTGCTTGAGTTTTACTTACCTTTGCATGTACCTGACCGTTACCCTGATTAGCTTTCACGTTTCCTCGGCGGAACCCCCTCAGATCTCACCAGATGAAGTTCTCTACTCAAACACTCTGCTGGCTTCGGAACCGGTAATAAACATCTCCCCGAAAGGTATAGTCACCATTTCCTTGACGACGAGTGAACGTTGTAAAGGTGGAAAAGCGTTTATCGGCATCTTTCCAGACGCGGCCTCTCTCAAATATCCTATCTACCGTAAAAAAGGTAAATTTCACATAGAAAATCAATTTTCAGTCACAGTAAGTTATGATCTTGGACGGTTAGAGGCTGAGAAGATAGACATAAACAACTTGCGTGAAAATCGGCGGGGTCACATTGCTTACAGGATTATCTTGCTTAGCGATGAATTACAAGTTTTCGATAGAATTTTTGCGTATCTAAAAACTGCAGACAGCGAATATCGCAGAGCGCCGGCCCTAATTGAAGGACCTTTTGTCGACTGTGTAACTGATTCAAGCGCGATATTATCATGGCAGTTCGATCACCCGGTAGCGTGTAAATTAAATGTGGAGCCGAAGGGGTTTACTTATAGTTCGCAAACAGTTAAGGAGAGATATGAGATTGAAATAGCCGAATTAACTGCTTCTACACTATATAATTATACCATCAGTTGGGACTTTAATTCAACCGTTTTTTCCACTTCAGACTTCACGTTCAGAACTGCTCCTCCTAAGGGGTCAGATCGACCTTTCAGCTTTGGTGTTTTAAGCGACGGGAGAGCAACTATCGGAAGTAGCGAGTCTTCTGTTGAAGGAGTGAACCGAGAGGTAGTGAAGTCACTTTTAACAAGTTGTTTAGCGGACTCAGTATCCTTGATAGTGTTTCCAGGTGACCTGGTCTCGGGGTACATCAGCAATCCCGAAGAATTAAAAAATCAATTTCGGTCATTTAAAAGGATCACCGCCCCAATTGGTTCAAGAGTGCCCATTTTTGAAGGTATGGGTAATCATGATCTGGCGCTGCATTTTTTCGCAGGAGATCCCTACGTAAATTATATCCCTCGAACTGGAGATGAATCAGCTGAAGCGATATTTGCAGAACAATTTGTCAATCCAATCAACGGACCTGAACCCAGCACTCCATATTTTGCCACCTATAAGGAAAACGTTTATTCCTTTGACTGGGGAAACGCTCATTTCACTATGTTGAACAGCAATTACATGCAAAAAGGTGAAGGTGAAGCGGTAAAAGACAAGAACGGGGAGCTGCAGGGTGTTCTTCGGGATGAACAGCTTCGCTGGCTGGAAAACGATTTGGAGAAGGCAAGATTACTGGATCTAAAGCACCTTTTTGTTTTTGTGCATGAACCGGCATTCCCGAACGGTGGGCATGTCAAAGATGCCATGTGGTGGAATGGAAAAAAACCTGAAATTATCCGGATGAGAGATAGATTTTGGAAAATCCTCTGTGAGAACGAAGTGCTGGCTGCTTTCTTCGGGGATGACCACAACTATAGTCGTGCGTTGATTGATACAACGGTCAACTCCAATTTTGACGTCCCTATCTGGCAGATCATCACGGGAGGTGCCGGGGCGCCTTTTTATGCTCAGGAAAAATCCACGCCCTGGATACACACGGTTAAGAAGTTCTTTCCATTGCCACATTTCTGCCTCATAGAGGTAGCTGGCGACCGGGTATTCTTAACGGTCAAATCTAAAGATGGCGCAATTGTCGACCGGTGTGAACTCACCGGGATCTGAAGGGGTAGTTAATCTATTAATTTAAAAGCCCATACTCTGAAGTACAGGCTTTATCATATCCATAAAGGTCGCTTAGGTACTATTTTAGTTTTATAAGGGGAATAATTGTCGTTTCACCCGGGTAAACTGCACGGACAAAGTAGCTCCCCGAAGGAAGTTCACTCAGGTTGATCGGAACTTCAAAGGAACTGTTACCAGAGTTGGTGTAGCCAAATCCTGCCACTATTTGCCCGGATAGATTTAGAATTTCTAACTCAATCCGTCCGGCAGGAGCGCCTTCCAGCCTCAGTGTAACTTCCGGGTTGAAAGGATTCGGAAAGGCCGTTAGCAGCGCATGTGTCAGAGGAGTATTAATCGGCCGATCTGCAATACCCAGTATCTGTTCGGGTACGTTCATGTTGATGGTATAGATATAATCTCCATTCGTCTGGCCGTTCCAATTAGCAGCATTGCCCGCCATATAGAAATCAACCTGACCAGAGCCGGATGAGGGAGCTGTCCAGTCAAATTCCCAACTTGCAGAAGCCGAACCGCGTTGATTCCCATCCGCTGTCTGCTTGGCGTATTCCCGGTCACTCGGACCACCGCTGGAAACTTGAACCATTCCATTGATGGGAACGAGATCACCGGCACGGTCACCGTTAGGTAAAATTGCAGTCAACTCAAAACCCCAGATCGCCTGCCCATCATCTTCCAAATTGACCATCAAAGTATAAGTGCTGTCCGGTTCGTATTCCGCTGGCATATTCATAAGTTGAAGTAGACCAGCTCCGGTGTTCACTCCAAAGGAGGAATGACACTGCGTACAGTTGGCGTTGTTGGGAGGATCACCTGCTACTCCATCAGGTGGACCACTTGAGTAACTCCAGGCCATCGAGGCTGAAAACATGATAACCAATGGATATACGATTACTCGTGCTTTTTTCATAACTAATTTCCGGTATTTCATTTAATACCTCCACTCCTTATGATTGTGCATTTAAACATTTGTTTGTGAATATACAAAACCAATTTCGATAGTTGTACGGAACGATGTTATGGGGCGTTTGAGGAGGAATCAAATATTCAATCAAGTTATTAAATTTTCGTTGATAGATTGCTAGGGCGTGCCCGGGAACATAGGCGACAATATAATTTTTTAAAAACATCTTGAAATTGAAAAATGTAATTGTTATATTGCTTTGATTAACAATGTTCTAACGGCCCCCTCGTCTAGTGGTTAGGACTCAGGGTTTTCGACCCTGCAACAGGGGTTCGAGTCCCCTGGGGGTCACTTCTTTAAAATCGTCTATCCGGTCAGAATCGAAGATATTGAAAAACAGCAACTTTGTGAAGAATCCCACGAAATATTTGCTGAATGCTGGAAATGCGGAATAACAACAGGGGGTAAAAGCATGAGCCGAAAAGTTCTTGTTGTCGATGACGATGATACCATCCTGACTTTGATGAAGGATTATCTCGGAACTTTGGATTTCGAGATATTTCACGCCAGCAATGGCAAGGAAGGATGGGAGACGTTTCAAGAAAAGATACCCGATCTGGTTATCGCCGATATCTTTATGCCGGAGATGACCGGTTTGGAACTGCTGGAAAAGATAAAATCGAGCGAGAATGCCGTTCCCGTAATTCTGATCAGCGGTGTGCCGCTTTCACCTGCGGAGATACAGATGCAGCGCGAGAGAGCGGACGGTTTCCTGGAAAAACCGTACATGTTCTGGCAGATGAAGGAGCTTATCAGCGAACTGCTCCCCGACACAGTTTCGTGAGGGTAATGGGTTTTACCTCTTATTTTAAAGAATTGAAAATGGCTGCATTTGCAGTCATTTTTTTATTATTTTTGCATTTATATCCATTCCGTCTTACAGTATATATCTCGACAGATCCTCGTCCTCAAGTATTTTTTCCAGGCTCTGCTTGACTTCTTTCCGGTCGATCTCAATTTTGTGCAGACCTCTCTTAGGCAAGATAAACAGAAGCTCCTCCAACAGTGTCGTCAAAACCGTATGCAGACGGCGAGCACCGATGTTCTCCATGCTCTGATTTACCCTGTTGGCGATGTCCGCAATTTCTTTGATAGCGTCCTTGGTAAAAGAGAGATCGACGTTCTCAGCCTTCATCAGTTCTCGGTACTGTTTCACCAGGGCGTTGCGCGGTTCTGTTAAAATACGGACGAATTCTTTTGCGCCCAGGGAATCCA
>CBDUWK010000078.1:0-8309 GCA_965370905.1 uncultured bacterium
AAACTCCCCATTTGATAGCGCGGAAAAAAATCAGGATATCTACGTCGCGGGGGCCGTAAACGGCAGGGGGACGAATGATGGTAATGGGAAATTTGTCCTCGAACTGCCTGCAGATCTTTTCAGCCTCGAACTTGGATCGGCCGTACGCGGTTTGGGGGTTAGGGGGCGCTTCTTCGCCCAGAGGATCGAGCGAAGGTGAGGGACCCACTGCAGCCTGACTGGAGCAGTGGATGAAATGTTCCAATTTGGGGCAGGCGCTGGATACAACTTCGAGGAGGGCACTGGTGGTTTCTGCGTTTGCTCTGAGATAGGCGGCTTCATCTGCTGCTTTGGTGGCGCCGCCAAAATGGACTAAGGCTCTGCAGCCGGAGACGGCTTTGCGCAGAGCGTTGGGATCGAAATAGTCGGCCCGGCAAATATCGACAGGGAGGGTCTCAATCCACTTGAGCTGCGAATGCGGTCGAAGTAGACAGCGAACCTTGTGTCCCGCCTCCAGCAGCGCTTCGGCGACGTGACTCCCCACGAATCCGTTGGCGCCGGTCACCAGAACGGGATCGCTCATAGGGCCTTCTCGTAGATGCGGTAGCGCTTATATATCTTCGCTCCGACCATATTCGCCGCTTTGTTCATAGGGACGTTATCCTCGAGGATCCAGGAAGTTTCAGCCCATTCATAGCCTCTGGCGACTCCGCGCCGCAGCGTTTCCAAATAGAAGAGGAGATCTATGCCGCGACCGCGATACTCTTTGATGACTCCCAGGGTGATAACGCGTATGTTTTTAATTTTTCGCTGATGGTGCAGTACCTTCAAGAAGCCGAATGGGAAAAGACGCCCGTTGATATGTTTTAACGCTACATTCAGATCTGGCAGAGCCAGGGAAAAGCCGACAGGGTTGTCGCCATCTTCAGCAATATAAGCCAACTCCGGATCCAATACTTTCTTGAGGTCGTCAGCGGTATAGTCGAACTCAGCAGCCGTCATGGGAACGAAACCCCAGTTCTTGGACCAGGCGGAATTATAAATATGGCGGACTTTTTCGATGTCCTCCTTAAGATTTTTGATCTTTATGGGACGAACGGTGATATCCGCTTTTGCGGCAATCTTTTCACCTACACGGATCACCCGCTCGGGGACCTCATCCTTGCGCAGCTTATAGGCGTACAGATCCTTCACCTTCTCCAACCCGCATCCTTCCAGTAATTCTGCATAGTAGGGCGGATTATAGGTCATCATAAAGACGGGCGGAGAATCGAATCCTTCTATTAACAGTCCGCAGGTGTCGTTGGTGGAAAGATTGACAGGCCCTCGTATGTAATCCATCCCGCGCGGTTTTAACCAGTCGGCGGCAGCTTGAATGAGAGCCTCGGCAACTTCAGGATCTTCTATGCACTCAAAGAAACCGAAGAAGCCCACAGGTTCCTGCCAGTATTCGATGTGGGCGCGATCGTCGATAGCGCAGATGCGACCGACAACTTTGCCATCGCGGCGGGCCACCAATCTGGTGACCTGGGCGTGTTTGAAAAAAGGATTTATCTTGGGATGAAGCAGCTTCTTCTGGTCGGATATTAGCGGTGGCACCCAATTAGGATCGCCGCGATAGATTTTCCAGGGAAATTTAAGGAATTCTTTCAAGCCGCGGGATTTGCGGATGACCTCAATCTGGATGGACATGGCTAACCGTCAAGATTATGGTTTGAAGAGAGATTGTATATACATATATCTGGAATCGATCAGGGAATCAGCTCCAACTCACGCCCCACCTGCCCTAACTTTTCCAGGGCAAAATCTATCTGATCGTTGGTATGAGTGGACATCAGCGAGATACGAATCAACTGGTTGCCAGGCTGAACCGCGGGCGCAACCACAGGATTGACGAAGATACCTTCATCTTGCAGCCTCTTGCAAAAGATGAAAACCTTGAGGTTGTCTCCTACGATGATCGGAATAATGGGTGTGTTGGAAAGGCCTAAATCGAAGCCCAGTTCTTTCAAGCCGGCGGTGATTCGTCTGGTGTTCTCCCAGAGCTTCTCGCGGCGTTCCGGCTCACGCTGTATCACTTCCAGAGCCTTTATGACAGAGGCAACCGAAGCTGGTGGCGGAGAAGCCGAGAAAATCAGCGCACGCGAATGGTGCTTGAGATAATGTATAGTATCTTCATCGGAAGCAATAAAGCCACCGATGGATGCGAGGGATTTAGAAAATGTGCCCATAATCAAGGAGACTTTATCATTCACGCCGAAGTGTGCGGCTGTGCCGTCACCTTTAGGGCCGAGCACACCTATGGAGTGCGCATCGTCAACCATCACGTCTGCATCATACTTCTCAGCCAGTTTCACGATTTCACCCAGGTGCGCAATGTCGCCTTCCATGGAAAAAATTCCATCCATAACCACCAGACAAGTCTTGGCATCTACGGAGGTTTTTAGCACTCTTTCGAGATCCTCCATATTGTTATGATTGTATTTCTTGGATTTACCGAAGGCGAGACGACAGCCATCTATAATTGAGGCGTGATTGAACTTATCGGATATCACCACTGAATCCTTGCCGATCAGTGTGGAAATCACACCCTGATTGACCTGAAAACCGGTGGAGAACAGGAGAACTGCTTCCTTGTTGAGAAACTCAGCCAATTTTTCTTCGAGTTTCAGGTGGATTAGAAGTGTGCCGTTTAAAAATCGAGAACCCGCACAGCCCGTACCGAAATCTCTGATGGCGTCAATGGCAGCCTTCTTAACCTCGGGGTGGTTGGTGAGACCGAGGTAATTGTTCGACCCTAACATCAACACCTTTTGACCATTAAGATCGACCCAGGTGTCCTGGTCGGATTCGACAGGTCGGAAGTAGGGGTAATACCCTGCAGCCATCACTTTTCGCGCGTCGGTATAGTTGCGAGCGATCTCTCGAATACGCATGCGTTTTCCTTTCAGAGGTGTAGCTAAATACACCCGTTATTTCCTTCGGTTTTTAAGGTGCTTAAGTGAAATACTGATCGAGCACGTCAGAGACGACCGGAATGCGGAACTCTTCGCCGCGCAGAGCCATGACCATGGCCCAGACTGCGGTGGCGCCGATCAATATAAGAACCACGTTCCAGAGTACATTCCAGCGCAGTATAACCGCGGCCAACTCGACGAAAAACAGCGCCAATCCCTGTTTCCCGTGGTGGTATGCAAAGGCATTATCCTTCTTGAAGAAGAGGGCATAGAAGCACAAAAAAGGCACATATGCCAGAATTGCAGCTACTTTATCAGGTTCCTGAACCTCGGTCTCCTCTATAGGTTCGGTGGTTACCTCGATTGGCGTCTCTTCTGAATTGACTTTTTCCTCATCCATGATTTCCTCTCAAAATGGATGGCAGTTCCTCTATTTTAACTATTGATCTCTCACCGTTGCGACGATTTTTTACTTCTACCCCACCCGCAGCTAAGCTTTTAGTGCTGATCACCGCGTGAGTGGGGATTCCCAGAAGGTCCGCGTCCTTAAATTTAAAACCGGGACGAAGGTCGCGGTCATCGAAGAGAACTTCGAAACCTTCCTCTTGAAGTAAAGTATACAAACCTTCTGCTTGTTTCTTAACCTCAGTGTCATCCAGCTTCAGTCCTATCAACATTATATCGTAAGGAGCTATAGCAGCAGGCCAGCAAATACCGTCATCATCGTGGTAGAGTTCTATTGCGCAGGCGATAATCCTGGCTACTCCTATACCGTAGCTTCCCATTACAATGGGGCGCTCATTCCCATCTGCATCGAGGATGTTAGCCCTCATAGCACTGGAGTACTTGGTGCCAAGTTTGAAAATATGTCCGATTTCTATGGCGTTTGAGATTCTGAGTTTACCCTTGCACTCAGGACAGCCTTCGCCAGGTTTAATTGTACGGAGGTCTTCCCAGCGGTCGGGTTTAAAGTCCTTACCTGCCGTAACTCCGGTGATATGAAAGTGATCCTCGTTAGCGCCGGTTATGCGATCTCTACCACCTTTCAATCTATGGTCTGCAATTATATGCATCTGGGGCGCGTTCACAGGTCCCAGAAATCCGGCTTCACAGCCGAAGATATCTTTGATTTCTTCCGGATGGGCAGGCCGGAACGGTTCGCCCAAAGCAGCCTGCAGCTTGGTCTCCTCAAGTTCATCATCACCCGCTAATAGAGCCATAAAAGGAGTGCCTTCATCCGTAATAACTACCAAGGTTTTTATCAGTCTATCCGGATCTACCTTCAGGAAACCACTGACCTCTTCGATAGAGCGCATTTCAGGAGTAGAAACCTTTTCAAGTGTGCCGTTGTTTTCGGTTGAACCGGTATCTTTGATAGGTATGGGGACAGAGGCAGCCACATCCAGATTGGCGGCGTAACTGCAGCTCGTACATAGCGCTACGCGATCCTCACCGTGCGGGGATTCCACCATGAATTCCTGTGAACCGGTGCCTCCCATGAGACCGCTGGAAGCGCCCACTATGGAAAATTCCAGACCGCAGCGCTCAAAGATGCGCGAATAAGCTTCAGAGTGCAAATCGTAACTGTGGTCCAATCCCTCCTGATCAACGTCCAAACTGTAGGAATCCTTCATTATGAACTGACGCCCCCTGAGAACGCCTGAGCGCGGTCGCGGTTCGTCACGCATTTTGGTCTGGAGTTGATACCAGATTTGCGGCAAGTCGCGATATGATTTTAAGAAGCCTCGTGCCAGATCACATATAATCTCTTCGTGGGTAGGCGCGAGGCACATGCGGCGTCCCTTACGATCTTTGAGGCGAAATAGTTCGTCACCGAAGTCGGTTGCCCTGCCGGTCTCCTCCCATACTTCAAGAGGATTCATAATCGGCATGAAAAGTTCCTGACCGCCGATGCGATCCATCTCTTCGCGAATGATCTGCATGACCTTCTTGGCAACCCTCCAACCGAAAGGCATATCGGTGTAGATACCTGCGGCAAGCTGCCGAATCATGGCAGTACGGATCATCAACCGGTGCGAAGGGATCTCAGCCTCAGCGGGGGTTTCTTTTAAAGTGGGAATGAATGCCTTTGACAGACGCATAATTCGATAGGTTTACCTTAAGAACGAATTCCAATTGACACAAAATTTAAATATAGGTTTTTTTCAGGTTATTGTCAAGCACTTTCAGGGCCGGCTGTTCAATGATAATAGGTATAGTTTTGGCTTGAAAAACAGCTGTATCTTGCTTATATTTTCCATAAGCCCCTGTAGCTCAGCAGGATAGAGCAGCGGTTTCCTAAACCGCTTGTCGGGCGTTCGAATCGCCCCAGGGGTACGATGTGAAAGTACTTAAAAGGCGGCACTTAAAGGTGTCGCCTTGTTTTATGTGGGAATCTCCTCTTCAAAATGTAGGTTGGGGGTGCTTCGAGGAAGCCGTGCCCTTGGTGTCCCCTGACATGGCGATTGCAAACCGTCATTGCGAGCGAAACGCAGTGAAGCGAAGCAATCTTATATGTTTTACAGATCAATCCTGTCATTGCGGTTCAGTAAAATATGAGATTGCTTCGGCTCCAATAAATCGAAGCCTAGTGCCGAAGGCATCCCTATGGGGCAATGACTGTTTCCTGGCGCTGAAGCACCAGTCTACGGAAAGAACAACCCCCATGAATGGGGCTTCTCAGGATCCCGGATCGGAGTCCGGGATGACAAAAACGGGTCGGTGCAAGACCGACCCCTACATACCAGCCACCAGCAACCAGCTACTTGAGAACCGTCAACCTCTCCACCGTACTCCCCATCTCCGTTTCCATCTCGATTAAATAAACCCCTGAACTGAACGGAGAACTATCCCAATAGAGGGTTCTAACGCCCGGCGGCTGGAGACCCTGGGCTAAGGTGGCGACTTTCTGGCCAAATAAGTTGTAAACAGCGAGTGTGGCTTTTTGTGGATATGGCAGATTAAACGTAATCCAGGTAGTTGGATTGGCAGGATTGGGACCTAACCCGATATGTATGCAGGGATAGGGGCATTTTTGGTAAGGCGGTGGGACGGAAGAAGTGTCATTCAAAGTATTTTTAAAATATCTGATGCCGCCCCAGGTATCACCTACGAATAAGTCTCCATCTCCATCTTGATCCATATCGATTAGAAAAGGTGCAGCTTGAGAAATCATGAGCTCTGGAAACAGATCTTCATTTTCCAACTGCATATCTGCATTAATCGAATCACCATGATTGCGGTAGAACATCAAATTCTTATCCCAGGGATACCACCCATAATTTTCTTTATAGATAAATAAATCGTAATCGTTGTCATTATCAATGTCATAGAAACAAGCGGGACGATGACTCCCATAAGGATCTGCCACATTTTGCCAATTAGTGCTGATTAGTTGAAATTGAATATGTGGCGGCGCACTGATATTTTCAAAAAAGTAAAATAAAGCCTCATTGGTGCACACGAATAAGTCTTCATCACCATCCGCATCAATGTCTACCATACTTGGATTCAGGATGACAGAAAATTGTGTGAATGAACCTGGGAGTAGATCATCGCTGTAGTGATAAAAGTCTGGATCTTGAGGCGTTCCCCGATTGATAAATAAGTGCATATCGGGTGGACCAGGAATCGCGCTTTCACCCGCCAATAAATCATAATCGCCGTCCTGGTCTATATCACAGAACCAGGGCATAATATCGAAGATTGAGATTTCTTCGTAAAAATCAGTCTCAAATACATAATATGGATCCCCCAATGTACCATTATTTCGGAAGAAAATCAATTCATCATTGAGTCTGGAAAATAGATCAGGATCACCATCGTAGTCTATGTCTAATAATAATGGCCTTGATTGCCAGCCGTCATCATATAATAGATAATTATCTGTTCGGTGGATAAAATTTGCCTCTTCGGGATTGCCGATGTTCTCATAGAAGGAGATATTCCCCTGGCCACTGACGCTCGTAGCGTGCCCCCTTCCCACAAAAAGGTCTAAATCTCCATCATTATCTATATCAGCCAATTCCGGTGAAGCATCCCAATCAACATCTATTCCAAAAAAGTTACCTGTTACCAATGACATCTGCGGATTCAGACTGTCTCCTTCATTTAAATAATAATAGATATTCCCTACTCTAGTGCCCACTAAAAGATCCAAATCACCATCATTATCGAGATCGCCAAAGCATGGATCCGCATATCCACCGATAACATTTATGCTGAACCAGGATTCTGCTATTAAGTCAAATATGAATGAAGTATCATTACCCACGTTCTCGTAATATCTAATATTCCCGGAATAATGACCGGCGAAAAGATCTAAGTCTCCGTCTGAATTTATATCAACAAGCTCAATATGCGTTCCGACAATATAATCTAAATCGACATCATAAAGTATATCTTGGATTAGAGTAAAGCAGGGATTTGATGTTGATCCCGTATTTTCGTAATATGAAACATAACTTCCCCCAATCAAGGCATCTGCATCGCCATCCGAATCTGAATCAGAGAGGATAACATCAACCTTCCTCCAGGAGATGTTTGGTGTTGTCAGGGAGTCAAAAATATTACATACGAGTCTAAAAGTAGGAACGTTCACAGTCCCCTGGTTCTCATAGTAATTGATATAGCCTCGTTCATCACCAGCGAAAAAATCGAGATCGCCGTCTGCATCAATATCACACAATTCAGGTGTTGAATCCTCCATCCCTCCTGCCCAGGGTTGCATTGGTTGCCAACCTTCTATCTCAACTGGAAAGGCATCAGGATCGAGTTCAAACTCCAAATCCTGGGCGAAGAGAAAGCTCGGTAGAGCAAATATTAACCAAAAATATCTCACACTTTCCTCAAAGGTTTGACGTTACAATATACTAAATATCTTGCCCTTTGTCAAGTAAGTGGGGGCGATCCATCATGTCGCCCCCATAGATTTTTCAATTTTCTATTTCAGAAGTAACATCTTACCCACGTTACTGTATTTGTTCCCTCGTTCCAGGCCTTTTGCAGTTATACGGTAGAAGTAAACACCGGATGGCAGATGAATGGCGTCATACCGGATTCTCGGCCAGCCTGCATCCTCACAAACTACCATCTAATAGATTCACTAAAACTCTATAGCGTACTCTGATTAAAGATTCCTCTTGATTTGCGTCCGTAATTATGCTTATATTATGAGAAACTAAGAACATTAAAAATATCAAATTTGCTGGTTTATGGCTTTATGTCAATCCGACGTCATTTTTGCAAAATTCCAGGTATTGATTGTATTAAGATACCATATTCTTTGAAAAGGCGTATTAGTCTTAATTGGAAACAAAAGAAAAATGGTTCGACAGTCAAAAGAAAATAATCCCGGCAGCCTGGCTTTATTGG
>CBDUWK010000079.1:0-8286 GCA_965370905.1 uncultured bacterium
GATGGCCGTGCAGCTTGGCATACAGTTGGCGTCTGGTGGGGCGGTAAGAGCAGGTCCATATCGGAAAGTGGACAGAGATTCCACCACCGACCGGCTTTTCTTCCCCGGACGCGGTAAGTTCGGCGGCTTTTCGTACCTCTTCATGAAACCGGAAGAGGAGAGGGAAACCGAAGAAATATTCTACCATGCCTTGCGCAGTAGAACTGCTTTCTTGGGAAGAGCCACTGGTTCTCTGTTCCCGGTTCCTGCAGGTAACAGCCCCCGAGTTTCCGTCATCATACCGGTTCACAATCGCGCCGAATTTCTGCCGCTCGCAGTTTCCAGCGTCCAGAAGGGCACTTTTGAGGATTTCGAAATTATCATAATAGATAACGCTTCACAAGACGATACGCTTGCTGTCGCCCGTGATCTTGTTAAAGGTGATTCCCGATTAAATATAATCAGCTTGCCCGATAACGTCATCGCTAAAGCCCTGAATGCAGGTGTGAATGCTGCCAGAGGCGATTACATAGCCCAACTCGACAGCGATGACGAATACGCCTCCGAAACACTTGGGGTTATGGTCCAAAAACTTGATGAAAACCTCGCTTGGGCGTTGGCCATTTCCTATTATTACCCCATGGACGAATCAGGCGAAATATTGGACGAATTCGGCGTCATAAAACATCTCGAGTATAACCGCAACAACATCTTAAGGGTCGATGGAGCTGGCGCGTTAAGAGTATGGCGCAGAGCCGCCATCGAGGAAATGGGCGGATTCAACGAAGAAGATTTCGGGCACTATGGCGAAGACTACGATTTGGTTTTGAAAGTGGGGGAGAAGTACGAAGTAGGCAGGGTGCATCAAGTTCTCTACCACTACCGCCGTCATCCCGGCAACTCCGATATATTACGTCCACACTCTATGAAGATAAAGAATAAAACTTTGGCGCGCCAACGGGCTATCGGACGACGCCAATTGATTAATCAGAAACTGCAAGATGAGTGAATACTTAGTAGGTATTGACGGCGGAGCGAGCCGCTCCTGCTGCATCGTTACTGACCTCGCTGGCGTGTTAATTTCTTCCTCAGAAGGAGCCAGCTTGAATCCCTTAGCCATCGGCTGGGACGTCTTCTCTGAAAATTTTAAAACACTCTACTTTAAAGCTCTCGGATCAATATCACCTGACAGTGTTGCCGCGCTCTGTGCCGGTATCGCAGGAGTAGGAGATGAAACTGTTCGTGAACGAGCATCTAATCTGATTATAGAGATAACCGCCCTGAATAGAATTCACGTCATTACCGATGCTCTCGCCGCCCTCTGGGGTGCTTTCGGCGGAAATGCCGGCCTCCTTTTAATAGCAGGTACAGGCAGTATCTGTTATGGTATGGATGAAGATGGCCTGGTGGAAAGATCGGGCGGTTTCGGCCGCCTGTTAGGAGATGAAGGCGGTGGGTACTGGATTGCAATAGAGGCCATAAAATCTGCACTGAAGAGTGCCGATGGTCGTGCAGATGCCAGTTCGCTGCCGCCTGCAGTATCCGCGGAATTCAATCTTAAAGAGGTGCGAGATATCATTCCTCAAATTCATGGTGATAAACTTCCACCCGGGGAAATAGCCCGATTCGCCGAGAAAGTTCTCATTCTATCCGCTTCCGATCCCTCTGCCGCTGATATTGTAAAACGCGCCGCAGTCCATTTAACAGAGCTCCTTGTTGCCACCGCCAGGAAGCTAAATATTGCTTATACCTCCGTAGCCCTTTCAGGTGGACTCTGGAATTCTCCCGGTCAGGAGATGCAAAAGGCACTGTCAGATGAGCTGAAACAGCGCCAATTTAAATGCGAGATCCGAACCCCCTCAGAACCGCCCGAATGGGGAGCTATTCGTTACCTGCAGAAATCTATCCCTCAGGTTTAGGAATAGAACAGAGAAAAACCAATCCAGCGTCATCATCTGCCCTGAATTGATGTTCCTCGTTGGGCGATACTAAAACTGAAGCTCCCGGTTTGAGAATGTTATCGGAATTTCTCCCTTTAAGTTTCCCCGCACCCTCCAGAACGTAAACCACATGTTCCCAATCGTGCGTGTGATAAGGCGTATATCCACCCGGGCTAAGCTCAAACCGCCGCATCACAAAGTTGGGAGCGCCTTCCTCATCACCAATCAAGACCGCCATCTGTACGTCCCGGGTGCTATCGTCTTGCACGGCCTTTAATGTTACTTTATTTTTATTTTTCACTATCATCTTTAACTCCCCTTATATTCCTTCGACAGCCTCAAATACTCTCTCACCGAAAAGTGTATCCCTTCCAGTTCCTGATCGGTTAGCTTGCGCTTCACCTGCGCCGGATTCCCCGCTACTAAATGTCCC
This sequence comes from uncultured bacterium, assembly GCA_965370905.1. Taxonomy (GTDB): domain Bacteria; phylum Electryoneota; class B3-LCP; order B3-LCP; family B3-LCP; genus JALGVT01. The sequence goes on from CBDUWK010000079.1 coordinate 2,353, forward strand.
GAAGGCACGTGAAATCCCGGCCGCACCACTGATCCGGCAGCCACTAAGCTGTTCCTCTCCACCACCGCTCCATCCAGGATGATCGCGCCCATCCCAATCAGGCATTCATCTTCGATGGTACAAGCGTGGATGATGGCTCCATGTCCTATAGTGATTCTGCTGCTCACTATGCACGGCAGATCGTCGTGAGTCACGTGCAGGATGGAACCGTCCTGGATGTTGGTCTCTTCGCCCACGCGCACCGGCATAAGATCCCCCCGAAGCACCGACTGAAACCATACCGAGGACTTATCGCCTATGATTACGTCTCCGATAAGCTGTGCGCTCTCGGCGATGAAAACATCCCTGCCGAGTTTTGGAAATTTATCCTTATATCGAATCAACATTATTCTATCTTTTTGTCTATTGCTTTAAAGAGTCTGTGTCCCATGGCCATATCGTTGATCTCCTCAGTTTCCACCAATAATATCTCTTCTTCGAAAGAGTTCGCTTAAGTTCCCTCATGTCGGAACCTTCTCCATAAGCAATCCCAGTGAGCCGGAATGTGTCGGAATGGAGCAGATTATAAGGTCCGACCATGTAGAGAACCATTTTATAGCCAAGGCGTGAAGCTATTACATCTGTATCGTCATTGCCATCCCTCGGGTAATTACCGTTCGGGTAACAGAAAATCTCGCATTCCCTTCCCGTCTCCTCTTCAATTATCTTTTTAGATATGTTCATCTCTTCTTTAGTCGTAATTCTGTCTTGTCGTGCGCAGATCAGATGTCGATGCGAGTGCGATCCGAATTCCATCCCTGCTTCCGACATTTTCCGCACCATGCTCCAGTCCATGCAATGTTCGTGTTCTCCTAACCATGGAACAGAATCTCGATTTAAATAACCTAAATCCGATAGCACCTCGCTGAAATGCTTCTCAAACTGCTCTGAAGACAATGACTTCAGAATATTTCGAAGTTTCAGAGCCCCATCATATTTATCGCCACCATTAGTTAATGGAATAAGTTCTTTTCCGAACCTGGTCACGACCTCTATCGCCTTCTTCTCGGTGTTCTTCAAGGCTGCGTCTAAAACGTCTACCCAAAAGCGGTTTCCTGTTTCTATAAAATCCGTTGCCAGTAAGAATGTCGCAGTAAGCCCCAGTTCATTCAGTAGAGAAAAAGCAACATAATAATTGTCCCTATATCCGTCATGGAAAACGATGAAAAGCGAATTATTGGGTATGCGTTCACCTTTTCTGATACACCGGATTAGTTCACCTAACCCCAGAATTTGGAAGTGTTTTCTGAGCCACTTTAAGTGATTCCGTAGGCTCTTTGCGCTGATGTGTTTTCCGTAAACGTTGTCTAATCCGCCTAACGGTTCAGGCACGCTGCCGTGATAGGTTACTCCGAAGGCTAATGTAGATTTTGCCATATGATGTCAATCCGTAGTTTCCTGCGTCCCCTGCGACCGTATCCAGAGATCCCTCTGCGGAAATGGAATCTCGATTCCCTCTTCGTTGAAACGCTTTAGAATTTCTCCGCGCAGTTGATCTGCTGTTGCGAACTGTTTCTTCCAGGAATCCACCCGCCCCTGCGCCATGAAATCCAAAGACGAATCTCCGAAATTGAGTAAAAACGCACTCGGCTCTGGATTGTCAAGAATATCCGGATGATCCTTGAAAATCTGTACCAGTACATCCTTAACTTTATCAACGTCGCTGCTGTAGGCCACACCCACGTCTATGCGCACTCTTATCAGGGGATCAGGATAGGAGCGATTTATTACTCTCTCCTTCACAATTTCACTGTTGGGAACGATGATCAAGGTATTATCGAATGTCATCAACTTAGTAGAGCGCAAACCTACATGGTAAACGTCTCCCACCTTCCCATCGGATAATTCGATTCTATCGCCCACTCTGAAGGGACGATCCGTCATGATTACAAACCCTGCAATCATATTCGACAGTGTTTCCTGAGCAGCCAATGCTAATGCCAGCGATCCCACTCCCAGGGATACTACCAGAGACTGTACGTCCTGCTCGAAATGCCGCATAATGATGATTAAAGCTAATGCGCCTATTATTATTTTGGATAACCTTATGATTAATGGTATAAATTCATCATCCACTCGCGACTCTGTTTTAACCGCAATTGTCTCTGCGTACCATCCAAAAAACTGGGACAATACGCGCATTAACCAGATAGATACCGTACCCACTATGAGAATATAGAAAATCCCATCTATGTGGACTTTTATCCAGGGCGTAAACAGATCTGCATAGATCTTAATCGCATAGTTCAGCCCCAGCACTAAGATTAAAAACCTTAAAGATCTCGAACTTGCCTGTAATAGACGATCATCCAGGGTAGTTTTCGTTCGCTCCGCCCATCTTTTCATGAAACTCTTGAGCAACCAATTTGACAGGATATAAATTAGAGCGGTAATAATGAGAATAACGAATGCCTGGATGAACTTATATCCGAATACTCCGCCTATATCCCCTAATGCTTCTGTCATCGTACGTCCTCTTTTGTATATTTCTTAATTAACCGCATTTATGGTAATTTCGACTGTCGTGCCTTTCCCCTTGTGGCTCGGTTTTATCTTTAAACTGCCGTTATGCACCTCAGCGATAAGGTATCTCGCCAGTGTCAATCCGATCCCCCTGCCATTCCGCCGGGTGCTATAACCCGCATCGAAAACTCTGTCTGAATCGCCTGGTGGAATCCCCCTGCCATCGTCGGTAATTTCTATCTTCGCCTGACCATTATCGCTGCAGCCCACTATTTTGATAGTACCCTTATTATCCGGGAGAGCCTCTACCGCATTTGCCAGCAGGTTTTCGAGTGCCCATTCCAAAAGCTCAGGGCGGCCTCGAACTTTCAGGTTAGGTGGAATATTGCATTGAAGGGCAATCCCCGTTTCTTCAGACAGCCGCTTGCGTATAAAAGAAACTGCATTTTCGACGGTTTCATTTAAATCCACGTCTTTCAACTTAGTCGTCGCATCCAGTTGTTCCAGACGGACGGATAACAGGCTGAGTTTATCGAGACTGCTCTTTATCTCTGCCATAGCTTCCTGGGGATCGGATAATGTCGGGAGCAGCTCCAGCCACCCCAATATCGATGACAACGGTGTGCCCATGTCGTGAGCTACCGCCTTAGCCATACCCAGCCAGAGTCTTCGTTCCTGTTCTATGTCCGACATAATTTCACGCGCCTAATTCTGATTATTCCTTAACCGCCACTACCAAAATGCCGCCGCCTTTTAAATTCTCAGTCTGCATATCCTTCTTCATATAAAACCAGGCGAATGGATAGACTAATAAATAATAAATCAAAACTACCGGAAGACTCCAGAACCTCCCCGCGAGTGCTCCCATAGGCCACTTTTGCAGCAACTTCCAGGCAACGCTGCCCCACTTCCCGTAAGTGATCGTAAACCGTTGGAGCTTTAATCCTGCTTCCCTTAGTTTCTCCTCCGCCTCTTCTCGCGAATATCCCGGACGCACATGTTCATCCACAAAGACAGCTCCCTCTCTACCGGTTTCATCAAAATAGGGGGTAGTAAACATGAATAATCCCCCCTGCTTCAAAGCGCGACCGATATTGCCGATTACCTTCCGGTCTTCTTCAATGTGTTCCAGAACATCCACCGATAACGCCAGATCGAATTCCGTATTATACTCCATCTCCAGCAGATCGCCAGTTTCAAATGTAATGTTCTTAACACCGGATCTCCTGGCAAATCTATTTCCCGATTCCACTATCTGCTCTTTTACATCGAGTCCGGTAATTTGTGCCTCTGGAAAAGTCTTCACCAAACGGAAACTGTACTGTCCAAAACCCGATCCCGCATCCAAGATTCTCTCAGGCGAAAATCCCCCTCTTTTCAACCTCCTGATTTCCCTGGCTATATATCTCGACCTCAGGAATAGCCGATCTAATGCCGCGAAGAATATCCTCCGCAGAAAAGGACTGTCTCCCAGGACTTTTTCTAAACGATCTTTGACCAGATCATACTCCATCAGCCAGCGCCTTTGTGATTGTCCTCGATCTTACCCATGTAATGAAAGGAATTAACAATCCTATTAATATTAATAATTTAGCAATCCGTGACAAAAGAATGCCTTTACCATAACTATCTGGTAGAAATGTGAGTTCTACCCTGTGGCTGCCAGCCGGAATCTCCAGCCCCCGGAACATGAAGTTGCACCTTAAAATCGGAATTTCCTCCCCATCCAAGGTAGCCTTCCACCCTGACGGATAGTACATCTCCGACAGAAAGAGGAGCTGTCTGCCGCTGGTTTCGACACCCAGTGCTAAACTGTCCGGCGAACGCGCTATCCAGGTGACATTGCCTTCAGCCCTGGCATCCAATTTCCCTGAAAGAGGATCGTGCAGCGCCGCTATCGCCCCGAAATCGAAATCTCCTCTTTTATAAAGATCCAACGCTTCCGTATCGGACGTTACCTGCACCGCTTGATTGACTAAAAATGCTCGCGGAAGCGCTCGCTTATACTTGTATACGTACTCCTGCTGCCCTTTGAAAACTTCCTCCAGATCAGGATGTGAAACAGGTCTGTCACTGATGAAATATCGCACGTTCATCAAACGCAGAAGATTGGGATTGGATAAACCCAGGGAATCTTTCGCAGTTTGATAAATCCGCATTTTAGTAGCTGCATAACCGTCCGCCGATTTAGTATGGTGATGCACATGCCAGTTGGGATGGTGTATTCCCGAAATTGGAAAAAAACGAAAGGGTGAATGGTCCTTTTGTAAGAACTTTACTATATCGTCAGCCTGAAGATGTTGCTCTGTTGTTTCTTTTGTAGTATAGGGTCTTATCAGTCTGTCACTAAAAGCCCGTGTCTCGATGAGCAAGAAAAAGATGATCGGTACACTTAAAAGCAAATATGATTGCTTTTTGAGCAGAATTAAGTATATGAATCCGTATGCCACACCGCTTAATAGTATGAGCTTTAAGGCATCGTTTACAATCAGACCTAATGCCGCTTCAGCTCCGCCGCTCTGAAAGCGCGGCTGCATGGCAACCATCCAACTTATGAAAGATGTCTTCGCCACAGCTTGGATGATAAGCAAAAGTATACACCCGCCGGCAATGAACATCCAGGTACGGCCGATCTTTCTCCCCAGATTCTCTGCCTCGGTACCTCCGATCTTAACGAATTCCAGGATTGCCTGAAATCCCCTCCCTGCTAAGATTGTTGTTGATAATAACACTAATACCTGTATCAGTGACGGGATTCTAAATTTATTAAAAAAAGGTAGGAGTTTGTAGAGTGGGGCATAGAGTATTGGTAAAAAATTGCCAAAAGACACCATCCATGCACATACTGCGAGAATGATTAAAAACCATGTAATTTTATCTCTTTTTAGTATCACAGCCCATGGTGCGAATAGTAAGACTAATCCTCCCCAATAGAGCGGCATATCAGTGAAAGGCATATAACCCCAATAAGTATCACGCCCAAAGCCGAAAAAGGATGGGAAGATATACGTCAAAGACTCTAATGGATGGAAAGACCAAGCGGTTGCGTATCCCCATGCAGCACTCCCGATTTCGCCCGTTTCTCGTTGAATGAATGGAGCGTATTCTAAAATCTGGAGGATTAATGGCGCTGCAAATGCAAAGCCTATTATTCCGGAAAGAGTTAGATAAAGAGTTGCTTTTAAGTTCTTTTTAAATTCCTCACTTCTTCCGACAATGAAAGAGAAAATCATATATAATCCCATCATCATCACACCATAATAAGCTACTTGGATATGATGTGCAATAAGCTGCCATCCAAAAAAGAATGCTAACAAAGACGGCCACAGAATATTTGGTTTATTAAATAACCGGATAGTGAAATAAAGAAGCCAAGGAAGGTATGCTATGGTTATCACCTTCGAACCGTGGCCAACATCAGCAAATGCGACC
>CBDUWK010000080.1:0-8285 GCA_965370905.1 uncultured bacterium
GGCCGCCCTCTCCTACCTGGACAGTAATATCTGATCACGAGGCAAACGCTACTGAAGTCGCTACCTCTCCGGTTTCAGAAAAAGTAGCTGTGGTCTGGACTGAGCCGACAGATGAAGGAACCGGAGCGCCCTGGGATCATGATCTCTGGCTGCTGATTGATGAAGATGGCGCTGATCTCAACTTTGATGAGGGATTCAACCTGACGCACTTTATTCCACCGGATATTTCATGGCTCCCAGATACTCTTATAGCCAATCAGGATACTCATCGTGTTTATATAGATGTGAACCTGTTCATCGACCAGGATGATTGGGTACATGCAGCTTTCACTACGCGATCGTTCTTCGCATTACAGGGTATAACTTACTGGCACGCTTCGTTGATCTGGCATTGGTCAGAACAGTTCTGCATTTTCCCGGGAAATCCTTATGACGATTTTCACCTGATTCATAACGCCTGGGATGATAACTCAGTCAATTGTGGTGCCTGGAATGTGAAAGCGCAGAGACCTTCGCTTGGGCAGGATTCAGAGACAGGTTATCTCTATTGCGTTTACCAAGTATACGATTGCGATACAACGCACCTGAGTGCTGCGGGTTATCCTTCAGGGGATATTTATATCTCAGCCTCGACGGATGGGGGGATGAGCTGGTCGGTGGGTACGAATATCACTGAGACTATTACGACCCAAAGTGCCCCTGTGGGAGAATGCCTATCGGAAATCAGCCCGTCCATAGCTAAAATAGTTGACGGTGAGTGCCACACCATGTACATCCTGGATCGTGATGCTGGCTGCGTACTACAAAATGAAGGGACATTTACTGATAATTCCGTTTACTATCATAAGGTCCCAACAGAACTAATTCCAACTGAGCCACATGTTCCTCAGGACGTCCCTTTCCATGTCTTTTGGGATGCAGTCGAACCGGAAATCATCCCAGGAAGCCTTAAATTTATAATGCATGAAGCCTATCCAAATCCCTTCAATCCAACTACTACAATCAGCTTTGATCTGTCAATGTCATCGTTTTTAAACCTTAATATTTATGATATTCAGGGAAATGTAGTGGCAAGCCTGATAAATGCAAAGTGGAACTCGGGCTCTCACAAATTGATTTGGGATGCAACAGGAATGGCATCTGGTTTATACCTTTGCCGAATTCAGGTTGAGGATTTCACTACAACTGAAAAGTTGATTCTAATGAAATAATCTTCTCACTTGTTTTTAATGGGGCAGTTTGTGAACCAACCTTGCATTATTTCGTTCTCCTACTTCAACAGCAGCATCTTACCCACGCTCTCGAACCTTCCTCCACTTTCCAGTCCTTCAGCCGTGATCCGATACAGGTACATCCCAGAGGCGAGATTAGAGGCGTCGAAGTGAACACGTCTATGGCCGGCATTCTCCACCCCGTTATAGATCTCTCCAATTTTACGTCCCAGCAGATCGAAAAGTTGCACGCGGATGCGTGATCGCTCCGGCAGCGCCAGGGGGATTACCGTTTCGGCGTTGAAGGGATTGGGATAGGGTCCCCCAAATATCAATTCTTTTATAAACAAAGCCTCATCAGGATCATCCATAACCGGCACAATATTGTCAATATATATGGGCGCCAGGGCTGTGGCTTCATTTAAAGCACAGTCGCGCAGGACCACTTCCAGCAGGTAGGAGCCGTTGGGAAGTTCAGTCGTGTCGAAAACTTCGCTGCTGTCCTCTTCGGAGATGACTGAATCACCGTTGGAATTGGTCAGGATGAAGAAAAAATCGCGGTTGGAGTTATTGTTGGTCGAAAAACAGACTTCGTCGCGGGAATAGATAGTCTCCAGCACCAGCGTATAATAATACTGATCAAAGTAGGTGTCCAGTGGCATGTCCAGCGCGAAGCTGTAGCGTTCATAGACAATCGAATCGGGATTCGCCGCCGAATAAAACCGGAACTTCATGTCGTAAGGCACTATGCGGGAATAGAACTCGACCGAATAAGCATAGTCAACCACTTTGGCAATGATATCGATCTCTCCATAAAGCGACATCTGGTCGAGGTATTCTCCAGCCGGTGTGCGAAAGGCGAAGAGGTTGCTTTCCAGGGCATTTTCGAATACTGGCGGGATGTCATCGGTCATATTGGTGATATCCACCAGCGGGTTATCGAGCGTCCACCAGTTGCCGTTCCACAGGCCGGGTTCATCCGGTGAGATGCGGGCAAAATGCACGTGCGGCGAAAATCCCCAGGCGGGGAAAATGGTGCCTACTATATCCCCGGCTGTGACCGTGTCACCGATTTGGTAAACGAACGAATCCTGGTTCAGGTGGGCGTAAAGGTAGCCTTCCCCCGGCAGGTCAAGGCGTTCTATGGCTGTGCGCCAGTACCGTTCGTCGCCGGTTGTCAGGATAGCTCGTACAATGCCGTCCGCGACAGAATAGACTTCAGTATACGGTTCCTCAAACATATCAACACCGGGATGCAGATAAGCATGGTCCCATTCCTGCACCTGGGCATATCCGTTTCTAACCAATGACGGAAAGGAAGTTTCGTAATAGTGCAGCGGCGCTCGAATAGGTTCATGAGTGTCTATGTTGGATGGCTGCCTGAGGAGGAATTCCTTTTCAGGTTCGAGTTGTAACAACTCGTCAAAGTACACTGGGACGCCGCAGTGATCCAAACCAAACTTAAGCGCTGGCGGATATTTTTCAACTGAACCTGTTTTCAGATCGATAACGATAAGCTTCTTTCCATCGAAAAAGCCCAGGTGGCGGTGGGACTGCGAGACGCGCAGGTTGATAGTTCTGTAGAATTCCCATGAGCGTAGAATCGAATTATCTGCATCCCACAACCTAATCTTAACCGGTGGAAAATCGCCATTGAAATCGAATTGCAGCGTACCGTAAGGTGTGCGAATGAGCGAGATATCACCTTGGCGCTGCCAAATGGATTTTTCCGAAGTCTGAATATGCCCGCTGGTTTTCAGCTGTTCAGTTTGTGAACTGATGTCAGCAGCGAGCAAAATACTAATCATTAAACCTATGAAGACGAAAGGAGAGATTCTCACAGACATAATCTACTCCGTGTTGTAGGGTGGAAATATTGGAGTTGTAGACTTGCCATAAGTTAACCAATTTAATTGAAAATGTCAAGTCGAGGGTAAATATGTTTACCTTCAAATGCACAATCCCCGCGAAAGAGTTTGATTTATCCGCCTAATTTTCTTATATTGATGACGAGGGTGTTATCACCCTTTTTAATTTCTGGTAAGAATAAGAGACTATGGGATTATCACTCTGCGGTATCAGTCACAGAACCGCCAACATAGAAGAGCGTGAGCCCTTTCAAATCGGGCGGGCCGAATTAGCTGAAGCCACCCAGCAGTACCAGGAAATATGCGGCTGCGAAGAGGCAATCATCGTAACCACCTGCAACCGCGTCGAGTTCATCCAGTATACGCCTGATAAACGGGATCATCTGCCCGACGTGATCGAGTTCTATAGCGCGCGCGGAGTAGCACAAGCTGAAAAACTCCGCGATCTATCCTTCAGCCGGCAGAAAACCACCGTGGCGAGGCACCTGTTCCGAGTAGCTGCGGGCTTGGATTCCATGGTTCTGGGAGAAGATCAGGTCTTCCATCAATTGAAGGATGCCTACAGCGCTGCTTGTTCGGTTGGTGGACCGGGAAAGATTCTACACAAACTCTTTCATATGGCTTTCCAGGCGGGTAAGCGGGTGCGCAGCGAAACCAGCCTTGGTTCAGGCGCCCGTAGTGTTCCCGGAGCGGCCCTGGAGATGCTTAAAGGCAGAATGGAGGGTGAAATCCCCAGGGCGGTGTTGGTATGCGGGATCAATGAGATAACCGAGATCGTTTTGAATGGTTTGGTCAGCTGGGACGTGCCTCTTTTTATCGCCAACCGCACATTTTCCAAAGCCGAGAAATTGGCTGCTTCCTTCAAAGCCAAACCCATCCCTCTCGAGGACGTGGCGGAAATTATGGTTGAAATGGAAGTGGTATTCACCGCCACTGCTGCTCCTGGAACGATACTCACCTCAGATCATTTCCAGCACGTAAGAGGAAAAGATAGACCACTCTATATAGTCGATCTCGCCATCCCCCGCGACGTGTCTTCCGAGGTTGGTGAGATGGATGGCATAGTCCTGCTCGATCTGCAGGACGTCAAACGTTATCTGGAGCATTCAGAGAGCATGCGCGCTGAAGACGTACCCAAGGCAGAAACTATCATCGAGGAACAGGTATCAGTCTATTCCACCTGGCGAGCACGAGAGCGCCAGCAATCGAAACTCCTGCAGGTGCACCGGAATTTGAACAAGTTGAGGAAGGAAGAGCTGGAGAGATACAAGGAAGGATTTCACTTAAGTGAGTACCGAGCGTTGGATGCTTTCTCGCAATCCCTGGTGAAGAATTTCATGCGGCTGTTGCCAGAAATACTGGAACAAGAAGAGATAGCAGGGAAATCAGAAAAAACCGGAGATATATCTGCATCCAAAAAGGATTAGAGGAAAAATTGCAGAATATACTTCACCGATACTAAGAGCAAAGCGGCGGCGACGATGCTCTTTATTAAGCCAGCCGGGAAGAGCCGCTGCAGTCTCGCCCCGATGTACATCCCCACCATCCCTCCCAACCCGAGTGAAACACCCAGATACCAATCGGGCATAATCGCCAGATCAGTGCTGCCATAAAATGGCGCTATCACTGTGAAGAAGAGTACCCCGGCGATGGAACTCACAAAAGTTGAGAACAGTGTCGCACCCGCAATACTGTGCACTTGAAAACGAAAGAAAGTAACTAAAAATGGCGCGATGATGGCTCCTCCCCCGATACCGTAGGTCCCGCCAACAACACCTACGATTAAGCAAAGAAGCATTATCTCCCAGGTGCGTGCCCGGAATTTTTCGCCATTATATAAGTAGCTTATCTCATTAAGGTTAAGCTTCGCACTTGATACTTTGAATTCATCAGGTACAGATGATTTTTCGGGAGTCTTGTGCTTTGATTCAATGATATTAACTACCAGACGGAAAGCTATGTACAGGAGGACAGCTCCCACGAAGAGCTTGAATGAGCGCGGATCGGGCAGGTAACGAATGCGAATAATAATGCCTATAAAGATCCCCGGGAGAGTACCGATGACAAGCGTCCAGGCCAGGGGCCATACCATGCGCTTTTCCCGCCAGTAATGGTAAACCGCGCTGGGAATTGCTACGATATTGTATATGAGGTTGGTTGGCGTGACCGCAGGTCCCGCGAACCCCAGCACACTAATCTGGAAGGGTAGCAGCATGAATGCCCCGGAAATTCCACCAGGAGCCATAATTATAGCAATACCCATGGAGACTGCCGCCGGCAACCACCAATAGGTTTCCACACCACTTATCGGAAATTCTATCATTCTTTATCCGGAGTCATAACACAAAGCCAAACCCGGCTGGGCTTGGCTTATACACCAATCCAAAAGACCTCGATCCAGTAATTACGAAGTAAGTTGCTTTGCCAGCTCGATAAATTTATCCGCGTCGATAGGTTTGGACATATAACCTTCCGGTGGACGAACCTGACTGCGTGTAGAAATGAACTTCTGGAAATCATCTGAAATACCAGTTACGATGATCACCGGAATGTTTTTCCATTCATCACTTTCCTTAATGTCCCGATACATCCGCACCCCGGATTTTTCCGGCATACTGATGTCCAGTGTTACCAGATCCGGCGGATTTTCTCTGAGCATGGTTAAGCCCTCTTCGCCGTCACAGGCAATGACTGTATCGAAACCGTTGTCGGTTAGAATGGTCTGAAAATACGTACAGGTATCGGGTTCGTCATCGACAATTAGAACCAACTTTTTCTCTTCTGGCATATTTATCCTCCATCAAATTAGTAACCGATACGCAGCGGTTTGCCTCCGGTTAAATTAATTCTGAGTTTGATCTGGCCTCCCCGGCGCTTCGTCCTCGGGTTCTTTCAAAGGTCGATTGCGCGGCAGAGAAACGATAAATCGCGTTCCTTTACCCGGCTCCGATTCGAGGGTTATGGAGCCACCGTGTGCCTGTGCTATCTTGTTGGATATAAATAAACCGAGTCCCGTTCCTTCCCCTCCCTTGGATGAAAAGAACAGGCTGAAAGCCTTTTCCCTCGTTTCCCGGTCCATGCCGATTCCATCGTCCTCAATTTCGAAGCGCACATGGTCTATCGTGCCTCTCAGGCTTATTTTCACTTGGTGAGAATCTTTTTTCTTATCTATGCGACAGGCGTCCAGGGAATTCTCCATGAGATTTATCAGTAGCGTCCTGATAGCTTTGGCGTCTCCCTCGAAATCGCCCGTGTCGGCATCTATCCCCTTCGTGAGTTCAACGCCTTGTCCCCCTGCTTTCCCTTCGATTACTGAGTAGATTTCCTCCAGAACCTCCTCAGCGGAAAGTTTCTCCCAGTCGGGTTCCCTGTCCTTAGCATAATAGAGAATATCGAGGACCATACTGCGGATTCGATTTACGTTACGCAGCACAATATCCCAACCCTGCTCCAATCGTGCCTGATCGCCTTTTTTAAGCCCGTTGTTAACCAGGTATATTCCACCATCCAACCCATTGATCAGTCCTTTTAGTCCGTGTGAAATGGAACTTATAAGGAGACCGATGGAAGTAAGTTGCGATTGCAATTCGCGGATGCGCGTGATATCAGCGCTCATCTCAATAACGGCGTTGATATTACCTTCGCTATTCTTGATAGGTGCGGTGTGCACGAGGACGTTTATCGGTCTCCCGTCCTTCGAGGTCACTACTTCTTCGTGAACACGTCGCACACCATCCCTGAAAGTATCTTGAACCATGCAGGGAAAACACTCTTCATTGCGCCGCTTATATACCTCAAAACACTTTTTCCCGAGCGCAGTCCCAAAAGCTTCATTGAACATGGCGTTGGAATCGACAATGTTCATATCTTGGTCCTGTATAGATATATAGCAGGGGACTTCCTGAAAGAGATGTCTATAACGCTGCTGACTTACATGAAGCTGGGTTTGCAGCGCTTTCAGTTCAGTTATGTCCGTAGACATCTCGAGAACAGCAGTGATATTGCCGTTTTCATCTCGGATGGGTTTGGTATATACCAGCACGGAGACCTCTGTCCCATCCAGACAGGTTACCTGTTCTTCGCTTCGATGCCGCTGACCATCACGAAAGGTGCGTTCCACGGGGCAAATTTCACATTTCTCTGGTCGGTGTTTATACACCTGATAGCAGTAACGACCTTCGGGCTCGCCGAAATCCAGTCGAAAGCGATTGTTCGCGGTAATGATCTTCAGATCCCTATCCTGAACCGTGAGGTAGCCGGGGATAGCATCGAAGTAATCTTTATACGGGAGTTCCATGACGGTTTGTAAGTCCTAGGAAATCTTCAGAATTTTGCGGACGTTGAACAATAATGTCTCCTCATCCACCGGTTTGTCGAGGTAACCTTCCGGTGGGGTCACGGGACGGTCATATATCAATCGGCGTAGTTCAGGTCTGCCGGTTACTATGCAGACTGGAATATTAGCAAGTTCTTCGTCTTTGCGGATAAACTCAAACACCTGGCCTCCATCTTTTCCGGGCATATTGAGGTCCAAGGTAACCAGGTCAGGTTTCTCCTTCCGCACTTTTTCTATGGCTTCATCCCCGTCTGCTGCCTGAATCACAGTCGCGCCATTATCCTCCAATACTGCGGTAAAGAATGTCAGGATATCGGGTTCGTCATCGACAACCAGTATCTTTTTGCCTGCGAGCATTGCTGCTTCAGCTGGCTCTTCAACTTCCACCGGAACCTCCACTTTGGGTATTTCCACTTCTTCCGGCGCCATAACCTTCTCTGGTACTACCAGCGCTTCAGAAACCAGATTGACCAACTGTGTAACCTTCATGTCCAATTTATAGTGGCGGATTAAATCGGTCAATCCATCGACGCAATTGTGACAGGAAGTGACAACATATTTAGCGCCTGTTGCCTTTAACTGATCTGCCTTTACCTCGGCTGACTTCAGGCGACGCGGCGTATATTCAGCCATCGACATTGCTCCACCACCGCCGGTGCAGCAGTAGTTTTCAGAGCGGTTAGGGTGCATTTCCCTGAAGTCCGTACAGACGAGGTTCAGCAGCTCTCTCGGTTCCTCAAAAAGACCACAGCTGCGAGCGTTATTGCAAGAATCGTGGAAGGTTACCGGATCACTATTCCTGGATTTATCAACCTTTATTTTACCTTCCTTGACATAGTCCAGCATGGTTAAAACTGAACTTTCCATGAC